>JAUNPJ010000078.1 GCA_030536755.1 Eubacteriales bacterium
GAAATCCGGCATATATTTGGTAAAAATACTCCGAAATAGTGAAAAAGGGATAAGAAAAAACATCAGATTCAGCTTAAGTAATATATATCTGCTGCTGGGAGATAAATGAAAAATATGATTACACAGTAGATAACTAAAAAAAGCAATTGTCCCAGACAAAGTAGTGCATTGTATAAAAGTCATCGATCGTCCTCTTTATTCTTCATCCAATAGTTTTTTTAATGCCTGTTTCTCATCTTCGGATAATTTGTGATTTCCTGTAAAAGCCAGAAGAAAGTTGCCCAATGAGTTGTCAAATTCCTTTTCAATAAATTTCTGTGTCCATTCCTGAGCATATTCAGTTTCAGACAGGCGGGGAAAATATTCCAGATTATGCCCAACTTTGTTCGCTGCTAAGGAACCTTTTTTTATTAAACGCTGTAAATAAGTTTTGATAGTACCGGTTGAAATGCAAAAACCCTGAGAATGCAGTAACGATGAAATTTCTGACAACAACATTTTCCTGTTTTCAGTCCAGAGAATCTTCATGATTTCGTATTCCTGTTTGGATAAATTATATGTTTTTGACATTATTACTTTCCTTTCTGGTCTCGATTTAAATAATAGATACAAAAATGCATCTTTTATTTAGTATAACAGAAAATTAATATAAGTCAATACTTGTTATCAGAAAGTCTTTCGTGTATTATTAATAGATACATAAATGTATTTATTAATAGTAGGGAGGAGAAGAATGCTTATGAATGAACAGAAAGAATTCGTAGATTCGAAAGGCCGGAAATACACTGCAGAAGAACTGAAATTTAAGCATAATCAAAAAAAATATCAAAGAAAGATTGCAATTATAGCGAGCATTTTGTCTCTGTTTATTATCATATTGGGGATATATTTTCAGAAAATAAAATTGTCTGAGTATCAGGTGGATTTTAAGATTGATATAGTGCCTGTGAATGTAGTGTATGATACTGAAAATGGGAAAGGGCATGTAAACACCGAATTCAATATTGAATTTGAAGGAAAAAAAATAGAATCCATTGTTGTTAGCTGTTCCAAAGATATAATCAAACGAGAGGAGTTGTCGAAAGCGGATGCATATTTTATCGAGTATTCTAAGATAGAAAAAACGGTTGATTATAAAAAAATAAAATCAAATGATAAATATTTGGGATCTGTGCGTATAGGTAATGAAGAAGATGCAATGGCTATGCTATTCATTGGAAATTCATGTACAATTGATTATGGGAAACAAAATGATGCAAGGTATGGATTGAATATGAATGTAATTGAAAATGATAATGGTAAATTTGCAATAAAAGAATTGATTTTAGATGTTACAGTAAATTATCTAGATGGAACAACTCGAGTTAAAAAAATCAAAATAGATGCTTCTGAAAATGTGCTTTCTGGCATTAATGCTTATTTAGAGTTATAAAAAGGAATTTTAGAAGGCATTGAATAATATCTAGGGTTTAAATATTATGGAGATTCTGCTAAGACAAAAAAATTATATACACAGACTGTATACAGAACAAAAATTCCAGGATAGGATTTTATGATCGAGGAAAATGTATGTTAAAAAAAATATACCAATTAAGTATGGTAACGTTATGTATTTTACTGGGTGGTTTTGTAGTTATCAAAGCAAACATCAGAGATTCATTTCTAGCTGCATGTTTACCTGCTTCAGGAATTATCGTTGGAAATACAATATTAAAAATTGTTGATAACATACAAAACAAAATAAGTCAACGGAAGAACAAGACAAAATAATTATTTTACAGAAGGTTTTCGTTAATTTATTGACAATCTGACGGGCATACGGATATGTGTGGCCGTCAGAATTTTTATCGTTTGAATTTTTTACTCTCTTATTTCTCTGCCTCAGTCAGCTTATTAGTAAGCAATGAATAATCCACCGTTTAGACAGTTCTCTTACTCTATGAGATAATGCTCTCATGGAGCGGAACTTCTATACATGTTCTATGTTATTTTGCTATATTGAAATTTCCCTGCTTCTTATATCGAAGATGCGAGTTCCTAACACAACAATATTTTCCTTTATTCCGGTACTTAAAATTGTCTGTATGTATTCTTTGGTTTCGAGAATATGTTCTCTATACAGAACTTGTACTAATTTAGGAGTGCTGAAAATAATAATCTTTTTGCCTTTGTGTTGTGCTGCAGTTTTCTTAAACAGGGAATCTATTTTGCTGGCGGCACCTTTATCATCCGTAATGATGCAGAATTTTCCATCAGCTTTGCCGGGCATATGTGACAGAATATGTAAACAGATTGCCAGTACTTCTTCCCCTAAATTATCTTTGGATTCTTTATTCTTTCGGACTGTTTCAAAAAAACGCTTATAAATCCCACTGTTATCTAAGTTTTTTCCTTTTATAACTTCATTGTGTATGGTACTGTTTTGTTCAAGTGTTTCTGTGATGGTACTTACTGGATTTTTCAAGATTCGAACTGCCCAGCATAAGTAACCATTAATTGCAACATTTTGCCGAAACATACTTCCATAATAGTACTCATTTAGACTGAATAATATGGAAAAATAATTTCCGCTTGTATTTTAGGGGAAAAATGGTACAATATACGAAAAGCAATGTATAATTATTCACGATGGAGGAAGAGAGGATGAAAAAATTAGTTAGTTTGATGTTAATCGGTGCTATGGCTGTTTCTTTAGTTGGCTGTGGCGGCGGAAAAAAAGGTGAGACCGTTCAGGAGGGAAAACTGATCATGGCAACAAATGCAGAGTTCCCGCCGTATGAGTTTTATGAGGGTGACAAGGTTGTTGGTATTGATGCAGAGATTTCTGCTGCAATCGCAGAGAAATTAGGTCTGGAGCTTCAGATTGAGGATATGGCATTTGATGCGATCATTACTTCCGTAACTTCCGGAAAAGCAGATATCGGTGCTGCCGGTATGACAGTAACGGAGGACCGTAAGAAAAACGTAGCGTTCACAGATACGTATGCAACTGCTTCTCAGGTTGTGATTGTAAAAGAGGGAAGCGACATTAAGACTCCGGATGATCTGACGGGAAAGACTATCGGTGTACAGCTTGGTACAACTGGTGATATTTACTGTGGCGACATTGAAGGTGCAACCATCGAGCGTTACAACAAAGGTTTTGAGGCAGTACAGTCTCTGCAGACAGATAAAGTAGAGGCCGTTGTTATTGATGAGCAGCCTGCAAAAGTATTTGTAGAGCAGAACGAAGGTCTCCAGATTCTTCCTGACAAGTTTACAGAAGAGGAATATGCAATTGCGGTAAACAAAGAAAACACAGCTTTAGTAGAGAAGATTAATACAGCTCTCGCTGAACTCAAAGAATCCGGTGAACTGGACAAGATTGTAGACAAATATATTTCCGCTGACGCAGAATAGGGAGCTTAAATAAGAATGAAAGATGCGATTTATCAAAATCTGATTGCGGAGGACCGCTGGAAATACATTGCAAACGGACTGGGAGTGACGCTCCGGATCACACTGTTTGCGGTGATAATCGGAATTGTTCTCGGTTTCCTGGTTGCGGTGGTTCGTTCCACATATGAAAAGACACATAAGCTGAAATTGTTAAATCTGATCTGTCAGGTTTACCTGACGGTGATCCGCGGAACACCGATGGTAGTACAGCTTTTGATCATGTACTACATTGTGTTTGTTTCTGTGACAAGCAAGATCATGGTAGCTTCGCTTGCATTTGGAATCAACTCCGGTGCTTATGTTGCCGAGATTATCCGAGGCGGTATCCAGTCTATTGACAATGGACAGTTTGAGGCGGGAAGAAGTCTGGGATTCAATTATCCGCAGACGATGATCTATATCATTTTGCCGCAGGTATTTAAAAATGTACTTCCGGCTCTTGCCAATGAGTTTATCGTACTTTTGAAAGAGACTTCTGTGTGCGGTTACATCGCGCTGCAGGATCTGACAAAGGGCGGCGATATCATCCGAAGTCAGACCTATAACGCATATGTGCCGTTGTTTACGGTGGCGCTGATCTATCTGGTTATGGTTATGATCTTTACACAGCTTGTAAAAATACTGGAGAGGAGGCTGAGAAGCAGTGAGCGCAGATAAACCTTTAATCCAGGTGCAGAACCTGACAAAAAGTTTCGGTGAGTTCAAAGCTCTGAAGAATATTTCACAGAACATTTATCCGGGAGAGGTTGTGTTTGTGGTTGGTCCTTCCGGCTCCGGAAAGAGTACCTTCCTGCGCTGCTTGAATCGTCTGGAAGAGCCGACAGAAGGTCATATCTTCTTTGACGGGGCAGACATCCTGGACAAGAAAACAAATATTGACAAGCATCGTCAGAAGATGGGAATGGTATTTCAGCACTTTAATCTGTTTCCGCATTTGACGATTAAGAAAAATATTACACTTGCTCCTGTGAAATTGAAAATCATGTCACAGGACGAGGCTGACAAAAAAGCAATGGAGCTTCTTGAGAGAGTCGGGCTTCCGGATAAGGCAGATTCCTATCCGGCCATGCTTTCCGGAGGACAGAAGCAGCGAATTGCCATTGCGCGTGCACTTGCGATGAATCCGGAGGTTATGCTGTTCGATGAGCCGACATCCGCGCTTGACCCTGAGATGGTAGGCGAGGTGTTGGAAATTATGGGCGAGCTTGCAAGAGCAGGAATGACCATGGTGGTAGTCACACATGAGATGGGATTTGCCAGAGAAGTTGCAACGCGTGTGCTTTTTATGGCGGACGGGGAAATCAAGGAGGAAAACAATCCGAAAGATTTCTTTGAGAATCCTCAGCATCCAAGACTGCAGGATTTCCTTTCCAAGGTATTATAAAATGTATGAAAATTCCCTTTGGGCTGCGTAAATAGCCTGAAGGGATTTTTTTGAAAAAATTTAAAAAAACTGTTATGTTTTCTGTTTTCATCCGTATTATTTATAGGAGGAATGAAAATGGATAAAAAAGTAAAAGTAGTTGGAAAAAATTTAAAAAAACACAGAAAAGAAAAAAATCTGACGCAGGAGCGTCTTGCATCTCGTGCCGGTTATCACCGGACTTACATTTCTGCATTGGAAAGAGGAAGAGTAAATCCTACTTTGTGCACTCTGACAAACCTTTCTGATAAATTGGGAATCTCGATTCAAGAGTTATTTGACGATACAAAACGGAAAGGTTAAAGAAATCCCATTGACAAAAAAAATAGGTACTGGTATTATTTTTTACAGGACAAGGGCGTTCTTTGGGAGCATATTAGAAAATTGCTTTTCATATAAAAGGCAATTTTCTAATATGTTTTAGGGAGAAAAGCGCCCTTTTTCTATTAAAAAATAAAAAACGCCAACTTATTGTGATTAAGGAGAAATGAGTATGTCAAAGTATACAAAGGCAGATATTTTACAATTGATGGAAGAAGAGGATGTGGAATTTGTCCGTCTTCAGTTCACCGACATGTTTGGAATGTTTAAAAATGTAGCGATTACCGCAAGCCAGATGGAAAAAGCATTGAACAATCAATGTATGTTTGACGGCTCTTCTATTGACGGTTTTGTGCACATCGAGGAGTCTGATATGTTTTTGCATCCGGATCTGGACACTTTTGCAATCTTTCCGTGGAGACCGCAGCAGGGGCGTGTGGCAAGACTGATCTGCGATGTCTACAGACCAAATGGAGAACCGTTTGAGGGAGATTCCCGTTATGTACTGAAGAAGCAAGTGGAAAAGGCACGGAAGATGGGGTACGAATTTAACGTAGGACCGGAGTGTGAATTTTTCCTTTATCACACGGATGATGATGGCCTCCCGACTACACTGACACATGAAAAGGCCGGCTATTTTGATATGGGTCCGATTGATCTTGGAGAAAATGCACGTCGTGATATGATCCTGACACTGGAAGATATGGGATTTGAGATTGAGACCTCTCATCATGAGATGGCGCCTGCGCAGCATGAAATTGATTTTAAATATAAAGATGCAGTAAAGACTGCCGATAATATTATGACTTTTAAGCTGGCGGTCAAGACGATTGCCAAGAGACATGGTCTTCATGCGACGTTTATGCCAAAGCCGAAGGCTGGAGTCTGCGGCTCCGGTATGCACATCAACATGTCTCTGTCCAAAAACGGCAAAAATGTATTCTGCGATGAGAGTGATGAGCTGGGTCTGAGCAAAGAAGCATATTATTTTATTGGCGGTATTATGAAGCATATGAAGGGTATGACTGCGATTACCAATCAGCTTGTGAATTCTTATAAACGTTTTGTGCCGGGATATGAAGCCCCGGTATATATTGCATGGTCTGCAAAAAACCGCAGTCCGCTGATCCGTATTCCTGCGGTGAAAGGTGAGGGAACACGGGTAGAACTCAGAAGTCCGGATTCGGCAGCAAATCCATATCTTGCACTGGCAGTATGTCTTGCAGCAGGTCTGGATGGAATTGAAAATGAGATTATGCCTCCCAAAAGTGTGGATCAGAATATCTTTGAGATGTCTAAGATTGAGAAGAAAGCAGCCAGAATTGAGGCTCTCCCACGCAATCTGCTGGACGCGATCCGCGAACTGGAAAAAGATGAGTTTATCAAAGATGTTCTTGGAGAGCATTTGACAGAAATTTATGTGCGTGCCAAGAAGGCAGAGTGGAATGATTACACCATGCAGGTGACAAACTGGGAAGTAGACCAGTATCTCTACAAATTCTGATGGAAGCGAAAGCAATGAGAGTCAGCAGAATAAGAGGAGATGTTGGATGAGTGGAATTATAGTAGTATTTCCAAAAATTGAAGATGCGAAAAGTATTCGTAATCTCCTGGTGCGTCATGGATTTGAGGTGACAGCTGTCTGTACTACGGGAGCACAGGCTCTGTATCAGGCGGACGACATGGGGAGTGGTATCGTTGTCTGCGGTTATCGGTTCAGTGATATGTTTTACTCGCAATTGCGGCAGTGTCTTCCACAGGGATTTTCGATGCTCCTGCTTGCTTCACAGCGCATACTGGCGCAGAAAGAACCGGATGACGTCATGAGCGTGGCAATGCCCTTGAAAGTCCATGAATTACTTGATACAATCAATATGATTCAATATTCTGTGGGACGCAGGCGAAAGAAAAAGAAAGAGAAGCCAAAAGAGCGCGATCCAAGGGAGAAGAAGATTATTGATGAGGCAAAAAAATTGTTAATGGAGCGTAATCACATGACGGAAGAAGAGGCTCATCGCTACGTACAGAAGTGCAGCATGGACAGCGGCAATAATATGGTAGAGACAGCTGAGATGATTATGAGCATCATGAATCTGTAGAAAATGATGCGCAGAAGGAGAATATCATTATGAAATTTACGAAAATGCATGGAATAGGCAATGATTATGTATATGTGAATTGCTTTGAAGAGACAGTAAAAGACCCGAATAAGACCTCGAGATTTGTCAGTGACCGCCATTTTGGCATTGGTTCCGACGGTCTGATTCTGATCAAGCCTTCGGATGTAGCTGATTTTGAAATGGATATGTATAATTCCGATGGATCTCAGGGGGCGATGTGCGGAAATGGAATCCGCTGCGTTGCAAAATATGTGTATGATTATGGACTGACCGACAAAACACAGATCAGTATCAACACCAAAAGCGGAATCAAATATCTGGATCTGACAGTGGAAGATGGAAAGGTGGCTCTTGTGAAAGTAAATATGGGAGCACCGGACACGATTGCCAAAAATATTCCAATCGTATCCGACAAAGAACAGGTGATTGACGAGCCGATTCTTGTGGATGGAAAGGAATACCGCATGACAGGTGTTTCCATGGGAAATCCGCATGCCGTTGTTTATATTGATGACGTGAAAGGTCTGAATATCGAAAAAATCGGACCGAAATTTGAAAATCATAAAGTATTTCCAGACCGTGTGAATACAGAATTTTGTAAAGTATTAGATGATCACACGGTGGAAATGCGTGTGTGGGAGCGCGGAGCCGGTGAGACGCTGGCCTGCGGAACAGGTGCTTGTGCGGTTGCCGTTGCCTCTATCTTAAATGGTTATACCAAAGAGGAAGTGACGATCAAGCTTCTGGGCGGCGATCTGAAAATCTTCTGGGACCGCAAAGAGAATCTTGTCTATATGACAGGTCCGGCAACCGTTGTGTTTGACGGTGAGATTGAGATTCCGGAATAAAAAATGAGCAGAGAGGAATGGATCACGATGCGCAAAGGTATCGGATGCATTCCTTTTTTCTGCAGAAAAGTGGAAATACATAAATCGACAAACGCAAAAAAGGCGTTCCCAACAGAGAGGATAAATGTTATAATGAACGGGATAATATGCAGTGACTCTGGGAAGGGGGAGAAAAAATGGCAAAATGTCAATTGTGCGGCGGAAAAATCCGTGATGGACGTTGTTCTCTGTGCGGGTGGATCAATCAGGATAAGAAAGAATATTTGCTGAATAAGAGCAGCTGTGATGATAAGCCGTTGACTCATGTGCATCGGGAAGAAAACTTTGGTTCTTTTCAGAGAACAGAAAAGAAAACAAAGACACAAAAAGCATCCTCCGCTCAGAAAAAAGCTGTATCTCATAATCAAGTAAAGACACCAAAAACATCCTACAAGCAGAAAACTTATCAAAAAAAGAAAAAAATGCCTGTGTGGCTGAGGCTGATTTTGATCATCATTGGTATCAGCCTGTTCAGTGATCTGCTTGCAGCGGTGATTCGGTGGATTCAGGAAATGGTATATCTGTTTCTGTAAATAGATAACAAGTTGGAAAGGAGAAATATTATGGCAAACATCATCAGTGATGAGACAATTGAATATGTAGGAATTCTGGCAAAACTGGAATTGTCCGAGGAAGAAAAAGAAGCTGCCAAGAAAGATATGGGAAGAATGCTGGATTATATTGATAAGCTCAATGAGCTGGATACCGGCAGTGTGGAGCCGATGTCCCATGTATTTCCGGTACACAATGTATTCCGTGAGGATGTAGTCGTAAACGGAGATGACCGGGAAAATATGCTGGCCAATGCGCCGGAACAAAAAGACGGACAGTATGAAGTTCCGATGACCACGGTAGAAGAATAGGAGGACAAACATGGGATTATTAGACCTGACAGCCGTAGAGCTGGGCAAGAAGATCAAGGCCGGTGAAGTATCCGTTGTGGAAGCAACCAAAGCTGCTCTTGATCAGATTAAAGAAAAAGATGACCTGTACAACTGCTATGTGACAGTGGACGAAGAAGGTGCATTGAAGCAGGCAGAAGAGGTGCAGAAAAAAATAGATGCAGGAGAACTGACCGGACCTCTGGCGGGTGTTCCTGTGGCAATCAAAGACAATATGTGTACCAAAGGACTGCTGACTACCTGCAGTTCCAAAATTCTGGAGAACTTTGTGCCGACTTATACCGCAGAGGCAGTTCTCAATCTGGAGAAAGCAGGTGCAGTGATTCTTGGAAAAACAAACATGGATGAGTTTGCGATGGGAAGTACCACAGAGACTTCTTATTATGGCGTGACAAGAAACCCACACAATCCGGAGCATGTGCCGGGCGGTTCTTCCGGCGGCTCCTGTGCGGCAGTGGCAGCGAATGAATGCTTTTATGCACTGGGATCTGATACCGGCGGTTCGATTCGTCAGCCAAGCTCTTTCTGCGGTGTGACGGGAATCAAACCTACTTATGGTACCGTGTCCCGCTACGGACTGATTGCATACGGTTCTTCGCTGGACCAGATTGGACCTGTGGCAAAGGATGTGACAGACTGTGCTGTTATTCTTGAGGCAATCGCTTCTCATGATCCGAAAGACAGCACTTCCGTAGCAAGAGAAGATCTGGATTTCACGTCTGCGCTTGTGGATGACGTGAAGGGAATGCGCATCGGTATTCCGAGAGATTATCTGGGAGAAGGTCTGGACAGTGAAGTAAAAGCAGCTGTTTTGGATGCAGCAAAGAAACTGGAAGCAAAAGGTGCGATCGTGGAAGAGTTTGACCTGAGTCTGGTAGAGTATGCGATTCCGGCTTATTATGTCATCGCTTCTGCCGAGGCAAGCTCCAACCTGTCCCGTTTTGACGGTGTGAAATACGGATATCGCGCCAAAGAGTACGAGGGACTGCACAGCATGTACAAAAAATCACGTTCCGAGGGCTTTGGAGCTGAGGTAAAACGCCGTATCATGCTTGGCTCCTTTGTACTGAGTTCTGGTTACTACGATGCTTATTATCTGAAAGCTCTGCGCACAAAAGCACTGATCAAGCAGGCGTTTGACAGAGCCTTTGAAAAATACGATGTGATTTTGGGACCGGCAGCGCCGACAACAGCGCCAAAGCTGGGAGAATCTTTAAGTGATCCGCTGAAAATGTATCTGGGTGATATTTATACGATTTCTGTAAACCTTGCCGGACTTCCGGGAATGTCTGTTCCGGCTGGAGAGGACAGTAAAGGTCTGCCGATTGGCGTACAGTTTATCGGCGATTGCTTCAAAGAGAAAAACATTATCCGCGCAGGATACGCCTTTGAGTGCAGCAGAAAGGAGGCAGAATAATTATGGCAAAGCAATACGAAACCGTCATTGGACTGGAGGTTCATGTAGAATTAGCAACAAAGACAAAGATTTTCTGCTCTTGTTCCACAGAATTTGGAGGAGCACCAAACACACATACCTGTCCGGTGTGTACCGGAATGCCGGGTTCTCTTCCTGTACTCAATAAGCAGGTCGTAGAGTATGCGCTGGCCGTTGGTCTGGCTACAAACTGTCAGATTCATCAGTACTGTAAATTTGACCGCAAGAACTATTTTTATCCGGATAACCCGCAGAACTATCAGATTTCTCAGCTGTATCTTCCGATCTGCCACGATGGATGGGTGGAGATTGAGACAGAGAATGGAACAAAGAAAGTGGGTATCCATGAGATTCATATGGAAGAGGATGCCGGAAAGCTTGTCCATGATGAGTGGGAAGGATGTTCTCTCGTAGATTATAACCGAAGCGGTGTTCCGCTGATTGAGATCGTATCTGAACCAGATATGAGAAGTGCCGATGAGGTTATTGCGTATCTGGAAAAATTAAGATTGCTGATTCAGTACCTTGGTGCTTCCGACTGCAAGCTGCAGGAAGGTTCTATGAGAGCGGACGTAAACCTGTCTGTTCGTGAGGTAGGAGCAAAAGAGTTTGGAACAAGAACCGAGATGAAGAACCTGAACTCCTTTAAGGCGATTGCAAGAGCCATTGAAGGTGAGACCGCACGTCAGATCGATCTGATTGAGTCCGGTGAAGGCGTTGTGCAGGAGACAAGAAGATGGGATGATACGAAGGAGCGTTCCTATGCAATGCGATCCAAAGAGGATGCGCAGGACTATCGTTATTTCCCGGATCCTGACCTGGTTCCTGTTATCATCAGCGATGAGTGGATTGAAGAAATCAGAAGCAGACAGCCGGAATTCCGTACGGAGAAGCTGGAGCGTTATAAAGAAGAATTTGATATTCCTCAGTATGATGCGGAGATTTTGACGAACTCTAAGAAACTGGCAGACCTGTTTGAGAAGACAACTGCAATCTGCAAAAAACCGAAAAAAGTATCCAACTGGCTGATGGTGGAGACACTTCGTCTTCTGAAAGACAATAACCAGGAGCCGGAAGATTTGAAATTCTCACCGGAAAATCTGGCAAAACTGATTGATCTGGTAGATGGAGGCACAATCAACAACAAGACGGCCAAGGAAGTCTTTGAGGTAGTCTTCAAGGAAGATGCAGATCCGGAAGCATATGTGGAAGAGCACGGACTCAAATCCGTCAACGATGAAGGCGCACTGCGTGCAGTGATCGAGGAAATTGTTGCGGCAAATCCGCAGTCTGTGGCAGATTATAAGGGCGGAAAGCAGAAGGCAATGGGCTTTTTGGTTGGCCAGACGATGAGAGCCATGAAAGGAAAGGCAGACCCCGGCTCCGTCAATAAAATCTTAAAGGAAATTCTAGAACGATAAATATGGAAAAGAAGCAATTTTACAAAACGGTAGCCGCGCTTGTCATGCCAATGGCAATACAGAACCTGATTAACGTAGGCGTTACTTCCGCAGATGTAATTATGCTTGGAAAGGTAGGGGAGACGGTTTTATCCGCCTCCTCTTTAGCGGGGCAGATTTATTTTATTATGACTCTGATTTTCTTTGGTCTGACTTCCGGGGCAGCAGTGCTGACTGCCCAGTACTGGGGAAAGGGAGACACCAGAACAATTGAGAAGGTTCTTGGTCTGACTCTTCGTATAGGAATCCTGGTGTCCATCGGATTTACGCTGGCTGTCTGGATGATTCCTGTGCCTTTGATGAAGATTTTTACTTCTGAGCCGCAGGTTATTACAGAAGGAGTCAAATATCTGAAGGTTATTTCATTTTCTTATACAATCTCCGGTATTACTATGGTGTACTTTAACATTATGAGAAGCGTGGAACGGGTAGTTGTGGCTACGGTTACTTATGCTGCTTCTCTGCTGATTAATGTTGTGTGCAATGCTATATTCATTTTCGGACTTCTTGGCGTTCCTGCCATGGGGATTCAGGGAGCCGCTCTCGGAACACTGATTGCCAGAATCTTTGAGGTTCTTGTGGTGATCGTGTATGCCTGGAAGAATGATACGATTCATTTTCATTTTGGAGATTTGGTACACAGAGATAAGCTGCTGGCAGGAGACTTTGCCCGATATGCGCTGCCTGTTATGGTCAATGAACTGGCATGGGGTGCCGGAATGGCTATGATTTCTGCATTGATTGGTCATCTGGGAAGTGCAGCCGTAGCTGCTCATTCTGTGACTCAGGTGAGCCGACAGCTTGCTATGGTCGTCAGTATGGGTGTCGCATCGGCAGCTGCCATTCTTTGCGGAAAAGCAATCGGAGAAAACAGGGAAGATCTGGCTAAATTGTATGCCGCCCGTTTTACCAGGCTGGCATTGCTTCTTGGAATTGCCGGTGGTGGGATTATCCTGATTATCTCACCGATTGCCAGAACGTTCCTGAATCTGACACCGCAGGCAAAATCCTATCTTGGTTTTATGATGTTTGTGATGTCCTATTTTGCGGTTGGTCAATCTATGAATACTACCTGGATCGTGGGAATTTTTCGTTCCGGCGGAGATACGAAATTCGGTTTATATATGGATGTTGGCGGTCTGTGGGGCGGGGGCATTTTGCTGGGCTGGATCTGCGGATTTGTGCTGCATATCCCCATGCCGTATTTGTATATTGTCTTATGTTGTGATGAGCTTTTAAAGCTGCCGTTTGTTTACAGAAGGTACAAATCTTATAAATGGCTGAAAAATGTAACCAGATAATTTTTGTCCAAAATAAAAATAAATTACCCCTTCACAAGATATTGTGTTTGTGGTATACTCTGTTCTACAAGATGTTGTGTTGTTCAGACGCGGCATTGAAAAATAGGAGTGAGAAGCTATGATTTATGTAATAAAGAAAGATGGTACAAAAGAAGAATTTAATGCGGAGAAGATTGTAGAAGCAGTCAACAAATCAGCAGCAAGAATTTTATATACATTTTCTGAGAAGGAGAAACAGTTTATTATTCAGTTTGCTACGGAGCATGCGCAGTCACTGGATAAGACAGAGATTCCGATTCAGGATATGCACAACATTGTGGAAGGCGCTTTGGAAAAGGTGAATCCGGCAGTCGCAAAAAGTTATCGTGACTATCGCAATTACAAACAGGATTTCATCCATATGATGGATGATGTTTACACGAAGAGTCAGGCAATTCGCTATATCGGAGATAAAAGCAATGCCAATACGGACAGTGCTCTGGTAGCGACGAAGCGAAGCCTGATTTTCAACGAACTGAACAAAGAGCTTTATCGCAAATTCTTTATGAACCGCAATGAGCTGCAGGCCTGCAAGGATGGCTACATTTACATTCATGATCAGTCTGCCAGACTGGATACAATGAATTGCTGTCTCTTTGATGTGGCAACCGTATTAAAGGGCGGTTTTGAGATGGGAAATGTATGGTACAATGAGCCGAAGACTCTGGATACTGCTTTTGATGTCATGGGAGATATCATTCTGAGTACCGCAGCGCAGCAGTACGGAGGTTTTACGGTTCCTGAGGTGGATAAGATTCTCGGACCATACGCACAGAAAAGTTACGACAAATATGTCAGTGAATTTTTGAAATATTCTGACCCGAGTTGGGCAGGAAGGGAAGAAAAAGCAATCGAGTATGCCATGGATAAAGTTCGCAGGGATTTTGACCAGGGATGGCAGGGAATTGAGTACAAACTGAATACAGTTGGTTCTTCCCGCGGTGATTATCCTTTTGTAACAGTGACATTAGGTCTTGGAACCGAGCCATTTGAGAAAATGTGCAGCATTTCTCTTTTGAATGTTCATATGGGCGGACAGGGCAAAGCTGGACACAAAAAGCCGGTGCTCTTCCCGAAAATCGTATTTTTGTATGATGAGAATCTTCACGGTTCTGGAAAACCATGTGAGGATGTATTTGAGACAGGTGTCGAGTGTTCATCCAAGACGATGTATCCAGACTGGCTGTCTATGACAGGAAAAGGTTATGTGCCAAGCATGTACAAACAGTATGGAAGAGTGGTCAGCCCGATGGGGTGCCGTGCATTCTTAAGTCCGTGGTATGAGAGGGGCGGCATGTATCCGGCGGATAAAGACGATAGGCCGGTCTTTGTGGGACGTTTTAATGTTGGTGCGGTCAGCCTGCATCTTCCGATGATTCTGGCAAAATCACGTTCAGAGAGCCGCGATTTCTATGAGGTGCTGGATTTCTATCTGGAGATGATCCGTGACCTGCACAAACGCACATATGAGTATCTGGGACAGATGCGTGCCTCTACAAACCCGCTAGCTTACTGTGAGGGCGGATTTTACGGCGGACATCTGAAGCCAAATGAGAAGATTGGAAAGATTCTCAAACCAATGACTGCTTCCTTTGGAATTACAGCACTGAACGAACTGCAGGAACTGTACAATGGAAAATCAATTGTGGAAGACGGACAGTTTGCGCTGGATACCTTAAAGTATATCAACCAGAAAGTAAACGAATACAAAGAACAGGATGGATATCTGTATGCAATCTACGGCACACCGGCAGAGAGTCTGTGTGGTCTGCAGGTGGAACAGTTCCGCAAGATGTATGGATTGGTGGAAGGCGTTTCTGACAGACCGTACGTGAGCAACAGCTTCCACTGCCATGTGACAGAGGAAATTACTCCGATTGAGAAGCAGGATCTGGAGGGACGTTTCTGGGAGTTCTGTAACGGAGGAAAGATCCAGTATGTGCGCTATCCGATTGGGTACAACAAAGAAGCTATCCGCACGCTGATTCGCCGTGCGATGGATCTTGGTTACTATGAAGGTGTGAACCTCTCTCTTGCGTACTGCGATGACTGTGGTCATGAGGAACTCGAGATGGATGTGTGTCCGGTATGCGGGTCCAGAAACCTGACGAAAATTGACCGCATGAACGGGTATCTTTCTTACAGCCGTGTCCATGGAGATACAAGACTGAACGATGCCAAGATGGCGGAGATCGCAGAGAGAAAATCAATGTAAGCATTATTTACAGTGAAACATAAACAGGATTTTGTCATATACTTTGGATGTGGCAGAATCCTGTTTTTCTGTGTTGGGATTTCAAATTGAGCCTTTCCAACAAACGTAGAGTCTGGTATAATAAAAATAGAAAAAAATAAACTGATATATTGCATGAGGCGGCAGATGTGAGGTGAAAGCATGAAAAAGAAACTCCCGATTGGAATTGAAGATTTTAGGGAAATTCGTGAGGAAGGTTTTTATTATGTGGATAAAACGGGGTTGATTACAGAATTGCTTCAGAATTGGGGAAAGGTGAATCTTTTCACACGTCCGAGACGATTTGGAAAGTCCTTGAACATGAGTATGCTGAAATATTTCTTTGAGATTGGCAGTGATCCAGCTCTGTTTGAAGGACTGGAGATTTCGAAGGAGAAGCAGCTGTGTGAGGAGTATATGGGGAAATTTCCGGTGATTTCGATTTCACTGAAGGGAATCAATGCCGGATGTTATGAAACGGCGCGGGCAATGGCTGTAAAAACAATAAATGAAGAAGCTTCACGTTTTCAGTATCTTCTTGATGATGAATGTCTGACACCGGACGAAAAAGAAACTTTTTCAATGCTCTTAAAACGAAATATGGATGATGCGGCACTTTTTGGGAGTCTTCGTGATTTGTCAAGACTGCTCCGGAAACATCATGGAAGAAAGGTCGTTCTCCTGATTGATGAGTATGACGTGCCTCTTGCGAAGGCATTTGAGCAGGGATATTATGACCAGATGATTGTGTTGATACGGAATATGTTTGAGCAGGGGCTGAAAACGAACGGAAATCTGTTCATGGCGGTGTTGACGGGATGTATGCGTGTCTCGAAGGAGAGTATTTTTACGGGGCTGAATAATCTGAGGGTGCTGTCCATTGCGGATGTGGAATTCGAGGAGCATTTTGGCTTTACAGACTGGGAAGTCAGAGAGCTTCTTGATTATTACGAAATGAATGAACATTATGAACAAATCAGAGAATGGTATGATGGATACCGTTTTGGTTCCGTTGATGTTTATTGTCCATGGGATGTTATCTGCTGCTGCGGTAAGATTCGTTCCAACCCGAAGGCACAGCCGCAGAATTACTGGTGCAACACCAGCAGCAACGACGCGGTCAGACGTTTTATTGAGATGGCGGATGTGGGTG
>JAUNPJ010000009.1 GCA_030536755.1 Eubacteriales bacterium
TATGCCCGCCCCATCCCTCTGGAAGAAATTGCTTGAATTGCCTTTCGTGTAAACATTTGATTTACTATTTTATCATTATTAGCTCTTATTACAAGTGACATCTTCCAATATTTACATTTACTTGAATCTATTATTTTATTAATAACCCTAGGTAGCAACTCTGTTTGATCACTAAATAGAGGCAAACATAGCTTATCCAAGGTAATAAGAAAACAAAAGCATTTCTTATATACAGCATCACTACTATATATAGTATAAGTCATGCTTTTCCCGGTATTTAAATTAAACGGTAAATTTCTTTCTTCTTTGCAATCACTTTTAAAAAAATCTTGACCTAGTTCTTCCCTTTGCCTCACTATAATCCGACGTGTATTATATTCATTTTCATAGTAATTCAAATCGGAATATTCATTAGGAATATTCCATCTCCCAACCCTATAACACAAATTTAAATAACCTAGATAAGATGAATATATATCATCTGACAACTTCATCTGGGCTAATTCTGCTGAACATTCATTAAGAATTTTATTTGCTATGTCATCTTCCGATAGTTGCTTGTACAGACCGGCTTTTTTCACCTTATATTCAAAACTATTTTCTTCAATTTTTGTAATTAAAACCTTTGCTTCTTCATATCTGAAATTCTCTATTTCACTTTTAATCTTTTCTATTATCATTTCATTTTTATACCATGGTATCCTATTAACATGTTCTTCGAATTGATGCATTTTTTTCTCATAATCCGATTTTCTACCATCTATCCTATACATCTCTAATAAATATAGCTCAATCTCTATTATGGATTTCAATACATTATCAGGCAAAGCAGATATTTCTTCAAAATTTTTACAAATTTCCTCTAAGAAATCTGCACTTGCATCATCTAAAACTACCGAACATTTTCTTAAAATTTTGATGACAT
Organism: Eubacteriales bacterium; assembly: GCA_030536755.1. Taxonomy (GTDB): domain Bacteria; phylum Bacillota; class Clostridia; order Lachnospirales; family Lachnospiraceae; genus JALFVM01. Next base: position 926 of record JAUNPJ010000009.1, read on the forward strand.
TGCTAATTGTTTTTACAGGACACTCTTCCTTACATTTCCTTAATAATATTTGGAAATGATCAGAAAAATAGTTTTCATATTTTTTCCGTATCTCTTCTGGAAGCAAAATATAAGGTTGCATCCACTTCATTACTTTATCCGAATATTCTTCCATAGTACGAATATACTCTATCTTATCTTTGGGGTTCCAGAACATATCTTCTCTTGAATATGGCCTATTCTGATAAATGTCTACATCTTCATCTTCCTGAAATCTTTCCAACAAATTCAAAAACTCCGAAATAGCTGTATAATGTTTATTCTCATCTTTCTCATCAGTCAAATCACTAATGTCAACAATCGTAATCTGTTTATTTTCCAATAATTTTCTTTCTGGTTCACTTAAATTTTCATAGATACCAATAAGGTAAATCTTTGGGCAATATTCCCCCATATTATCCCTAAGCCAGCCTAACCAACTTTGAAAATTGGGATCATCACCAGAAAATCCAATCAAACATAATCTTGTTTCTAGCATAGCTTGTTGAACCGTATTTACCATTGCTGGATATTTAATAGGATAAGTACGATAATCCTCATCACAAATTACATATGGCTTTATTTGTGGAATACTACCATGTAATTTAACAATTCTAGGTTTTATGCTTCCCGGTAAATCATTTTGAGAATATACAATTTTATAATTACTCTCACGAAAAATCAAATCAGAGGTTCGTTCTAATAAAGTATCGTAATTTGTAGTAAATATATCTGCCCAACATAATCTCAATAACTTCTTATGTATTTCACCTGGAAAAAATAAATCATCTGCAATAGCTTCTTCTATTAGATGATTAATTTTATTTCTATCAAAATTTGCAATATATTCTTCAGCCAATTTTGTAACATTTTTTCCAGAAGTCTTTATAATACGCTGACGTTCCCACTCCTTTTTTTGCTTTTCATCCCACTTCTCAGATTCTGGATATAACTCGCAATACATCCTCTCTGCCAACTCGCTCCAATTAGGCGGTTGAATATTTAGCATTCCTTTACTTTTTGCATTTTTTGAAAATCCAGCCCCTATCATTACAGATGCAGCTCCAAATCTTCGAGGATTCTTAAGTCGTAATGCAATTTCCTTAATATATGAATAAATCAATTCTTTCCCCACAATACTGCGCCTCCATGTATTTTATACCTACCTTCTCATCTGGTTTCTTAAGATTCTAACTTATGCTATTTTAATAAATCCCTGATAACACATTTATCAGAAAAATAATACCTCCACAACTATTGATGATAAATTCCAAATAACCAATCAATTGTATTATAGTAAGCACTGCCGGTGTCATGACAACCGGCTTATTTCCATTGCCCGTCCTCCTGTTCGATTTATGGAAATAGATCAGGGAAATTTCCCTGGTTCTCTCTGATTTTTCTAATTTTATTTTTTCTTCACTTAACCGTATTTCGATACTTTGCTACACTTATACATGGAAAGATATACCCAAACAACCGAACATAAAGTTATCCTACTGTTGTAAACCAAACAAATTGCAACTGTTTTTTTGTACCTATTTTTACCTGATCAAAAAAAATGAGGAATACAAATGGCAAAATCTGCATTTCTCCGGAAACTGGTGCTTTATGGATTTATCTATGATGTGGACTATTCTCAGATCCGGGAAATGAATGCCTTAATTAGAAATATCGGTGAAAATTTAAACCAGATTGCCAAACGAATGTTTATTGTACCTGCCCCTTATGTTCAAATTCTTATCTGTATAGATCTCCGGAACAACATTATTTTCAAAGTACCGTCTTATATTTCTAACTACAACTGAATTGTCTACCCCATCCCGAATTCCCTGTGGTATGCTCTGTGCTCCATGATACCAATCCCTAGCTTCAGTTCGGGATATCGTATAAGGTTTGCCCCATCTATTCTTTACGGAAGGATAATTGACGATGGAATTCAACAGAAGAACAACCATAGTATGCATACCAATGATGAATAGTTTAAAGTTCCCATAAAACGTCACTTCCTTTGCTACGGTTTATTCTATCCCTAAGGCCTTGATCACAGCATCCTCCGGGCTGCTGTAGAATGAAATCTGAAACTTTGCAAACAACTCTGTCGGCACAGTCGGAATATCCGCTGCACTGCTCATCGGGATCAGCACCCGCTTCGCACCTGCGTCAAACGCAACTTGAAGCGTGGATGCCAGTTCTTCCACACGGTTTATTGTTCCGCCTATGCTCATGGATCCCAGCACGCATAGCTGCGGCAGAACCGGCCTATCCAGCGCCACGCTACAATAAGCGACCATAACAGGCAGTGAAATATTGCTGTCCAGTCCGACTCCCTGGCAATCCTGAATATGCATCAAATAGTCCTTATTATCCGTGGAGATTGATGCACTGATCTGTTTAGCATTTGCTCTAAAATAATTCTGAGCCGTTTTCACAGATTCTTTTGTTTCCTTTGCGCTCTGCATTCCGGTCACATCAAATTTGCCGCCACCATTTGTCATAGTGCTTTCAAGCTTGAAGAGTCCCATCATACCATTCGTACCATTGGCAACTGTATATACGTGTCCCGGCTTTCCGGTACCTTCCGGAATCAGTTTGCCACCTCCCTGTTCCAGTACCGGCACACAAACCTCTTCCATATTGGAGTTTCGAATGTATGAAAGCTGAACATCATAAAACTCCATCCCACCAATCTTCTTCAGCTGTTCTTTGACTCTTCTGCGTCCTTCGATTGCATACTTCAGTATTTCTTCCATGTCTTCTTCCGTATATTTCTCATCCGGATAAATCAACTTTGTAAGACCCGAAACCATCTTTCTGACTGCGATAGTATCTCTCTGATTAAGACATCTTCCAAGCTTGAAGAATTTATCGAACGCATCGGTCTCCGCTACCTTTCGCATTTCACGCATAAACTCAGCAAAGTAGTCCGAGATAAAGCCATAATTATCTGTGAAATATTCCGGACGCATCTTCGGTATCTCCCATCCCGGAATATAGCAATGCATCCTGTCAAAGAATGCGCTGTCAATCATGGCATCCGGGAACGGTTCAAACAGATGAGAAGTCTTAAGCAAATAATCTACACTCTGATTGATATTACCTACAAATACCATCGAGGCATTCGCCTGTATAGCATCTTTTCCCCTAGCAAAGGATCCGGATGCCATATAATCCTTCATGATTTGAACTCCATCTTTGTCCTTAAAGTTGATACCGGCCACCTCATCAAAGGCAACACAATCCCAAAGACCTACAAGACCAACCTGCCGCCTTCCCATGTTATAGAAAAGGTTCGCAACCGTTGTCTGTCCGCCGGATATCAGGATAGAATTCGGAGACAGTTCCTTGTAAATATGCGACTTACCGGTACCTCTCGGGCCCAGTTCGCAGATATTCACATTGTTCTCCACTAGCGGAACCAGCCTTGTCAGCAAATGCCACTTCACACGGTAATCAAACTGTGTGGGTTCCATACCACAAGATCTGAGCAGCAAGTCAATCCACTCTTCTTTTGTAAACTGACTCCTGGCATCGATAATTTCATTCTTATCCAGATTCGGCATCTGAATAGGCGTGATCTCATTGATAATGAACGGACTATTCTTCTTCTCATCCTCATTGTAGAAATATGTGAGATCTACAATACACCAGATGCCTCCGGCAAGAAGCTTCTCAAATGAACGAACATACTTCGGATGTACATATATCCCCTTAATGCCAAGGAACAGGAAATCAGCTTCATACTGATCAGTCCTCTCATTCAGCTTGACGCTAACCTTATCGATGACCGTATGATTTCCCTCTTCCTTTATCCGGGCTTTGATCTTCTCCGCTTCATCCGGACGAACGTAATTGTCAGTAAGAATCCTTTTTACCTGCTCAATTCCCGCCTCGACCTCACTCTCATCATCAGATGTACAATAATTACCAAGCAGATATTCCAGTACGTAAGTCGGCACGTTCGCACTGTCTTTAATCTTCTTGGTAGCTCCCTTCGGAACCACCCGCCCCGAAAAGACCTCGAATACTTTTTTATCTAATTGATCCATGAACCTATGCCTCCTTTAGAACATCTTGAACTGCAGAATGTCTATGGTAAACTGTTCGCATTCTATATATTCATCCGCCTTTGCGATATTCTTCAAAATCAGGTAATACCGTTTGCTGCGATCAAACTCGATATTCATGAGATTGAAGCGGATCTTCGTGCTTCTTGCATCCACATCATCACTTTCTGACGCTGCAACGAAACGATATTCTCCGGATACCTTATTTCCATTTTCATCCACAAGATAAGTCTCACATGTAATGGCCTGCTTTCGTTCCTCAACCTTCTCGTACTGCTCAAATTCCAGTGTGAAGCTTCGATTCGTGATTTTCCTAGTAATACTCTTAAGGCGTACACCGACCGGCGCAACAGCCTCTTTATTACTTGCAGCTCGGAGCTCTCCTAGATGGATGACCGGAACGATGATCTCCTGCAGGGAGGCACCGCCATGCATATACTGAAGCCCGCCGCCCTGTGTCTTAAACAGATCATACCCATAAGGCGAAATAACCTTATATTCTCCATCCGAAACATTTTCCAGCGTAAACTCCACAGTGTACGGAATTTGAAGAGATTTATCATCGGTCAGCACATAACGCTTGGATGCCTCTATAGGATGAAGAGACACAACATTGCTGTATTTCTGGGCTTCCTCCACCTCATTACGGCGATACAGGAAGCCGTGGTCTGCAGTTACATAAAAATTGGAAATCTGCAGATTGTTGTACAGCTTTCTGATAAGAGTTAGGATTTCATCCACAGCTGTCTGTGCCACATCAAAAACCTTGCTCTCATTATGCTCGCCGGCATTATCTATCACATTATGGTAGATATAAACCAGTGACTTATCCGCCATATAAGAGCGAAGCTCGTTCTTAGACATCTTATTAATGTTCTCATACTGGATTGCCGCATAAGATGGTTTCTTATTCTTCAGGATGGCATCTCTGGCTGCTGTATCCGCTGTGGACTGCTCATCAACCGTCACCAGCTTATTGACATACGCCATAATCCTGTGCGGAAGAAGCGAAGCCATTCCAAATCTTGTCTCAGAAGGCAGCGGAGAAATTGCAAACTTAATCTCTTCATTTCCCTTCAGGATGGTATCTGTTTTCATCTTCTCATACAGTTCCCTGCCTATCTCATAGCGGAAGCCATCTGAAATGATGACGAAACACTTCTTATAATTCTTGTTCTGTACTTCCTGATAGAAGTTCCTCGACATCTTGATACCCGGGAAGTCCCAGTTACCCTGTTCCTTAAGTGCATCGCTAAACGCTTTTCCAAGCGGATCCAGAAATTTACTCTGATACGCTACTTCCACCATACGCATCAGGTCTTCCATCTCTGATATCGGATTCTCCAGCTGATTATAATTGGCACATATCCGGCGATAGTATGTATCTACCAGATAGTAACTCTCTGTATAGTTCTGAACATAATCCATTGCCAGCAGTCCCGTAGAGATTGGTTTTTCCAGTTTCTTATAAAACGCCATTACAGAGCTTAAGATGGCATATTCACAACTGTGCGCATCGTACCACATGGAATTCAAACGGTCGGATATCACACGCTCAAAAGTATTATAATCCAAGCTTCCATTCACAAGGCTGGCAGAAATCTTCTTAATGATATCAATATCAATACATTCAAAGATATCCGCTGCCTGTACACAAGTAATGTCTCGTGATACCAACAACCCCTCAATTTTCAGATCCGTTGCCACATCAAGCTGCAGGGACTTATATCGCTTATCTGCCTTGATCTTATCAACAAAGAACTTTGCGTCCATCTGGCCAGGGCCCTTGATTTTGAACTGCTCGTAAAAATATGGCAGTGCATCAAACTCTGCCTTCTGTTCCAGAAGTGCTGTAAACATAAACCGTTTGATTAGCATCTCGATCTTCTGATTGCCCTCATAATTGTAGTAGCGGCAGATTTCATCCCAGAAATATTCTTCAAAACCGAACTTCTTAATGTCTGTATACTTACTTGATTCAGAATTATCGAAGACTAACTCTGTCAACACACTTTCAATGGATCTGGAAGATGCCCTTACCAACACACACATCATCGCCATGCGAAAATCCGCAGGCTTCATCTCATTATTCACTGTCACATAATTTGACAGTCTCTTCGTTCTACTCTCTGCATCAAAAAACTTGGAATGCCATTCGATCACGCGGCGAATATCTGTATTGGTCAGGTTCATACGGCGCATAGTTAGCGCAACCGCATCCGCATAGTATTCTTCACTGTACATCAAAACATCCAACAGCCAGTTCTCATTATCTGCTGGTTTTTCTGACGGAATATATACCAGAATATCTGACGTCAAATCATCATTTTCTATTGTTTTTTTAATGGCAAACTCATTTTTGTCGCAGACAAGTACCCTACAACAATCATATCTGTCAGCTGCGATATCCTCTTTAAAGTTTGCCGGAGGATCGTACCAGAAAATGATTTTGCGACCTCTGGTTCCTTTTTGACCAAACAGCTTTACAATTTCTTTTCTGGCCTCCTGATAATCTATACTTGCCATAACATGCCTCCGATTACTTTAACGGGGAAAGTAGGTCTTTTTTTACCTTTGTTCCACTGTCTGTTACTATCTCAATGCCCTGAAATTTGACATAATTTGTCTTCACACCATCATCCAGATCAATGGAAATATACTGATTCGCCATATGATCCAGAACCTGTCCATATTCGATGGCTTCGTTATATGCTGCCGCTAGGTTCTGACGCAGCTTTTCAAGCTTCAGTTTGTCACGTCCTTCAGCATGAGCAATTCTTCCGTTCAACTCATCAAGTTCATTTTTCTTGCGCGTAGACTCCGGAAGGAAATATTTGCCGTTGATTCTAGCAAGCGTATCCTCATTGTATCTATGCATATAGATCAGGCACTTGAATCCATCCTTCTTTCCGCTGGTAAAAAGCCAATAAATCGGTCTCTTCTGATATACCTTCAAGTGATCGGCATAGAAACCATCATTCAGATAACGGTTCAGCGCTTCTTCTGAAGATTCATTATTGTTCTTTCCAAGGGCCTCGGCGATAAAGTCAATATTCTGTCTATAGGTGTCTTCTCCATATATCTGCTTGATTAGTTTGATCAGAACTGTAGTAAGGCCATCCTCCATCCCAATGCCATTATAGATAGGAATGATACCGTCATAGTCCGGCTGATAGGTAACGTACTTTGATGCGTCCCAGTCACCGCCAGCATAAGCCAATCCTGGAACGTCCAAGGAGTACCTTCCCATAGCAACACCCACAAGGTATGAAATCAAAGAGCGAATATCACGTTCCTTATCTGCAAGGCGTATTGTTACATCTTCCACCTCAGGAGTAAGTTCATCATGCAAACCATAGATGTCAATAAAAATACGATTGAGTTCCTCTTCATTAGCCTTCAACTGCGCATGGCGTTTATTACATTCCCCTTCCCACAATAAGTAACTGGCTTCAATAGGACTGCCAATCGCTTCACTCTCTCCATAATAGTTCGCTATATTCTTAACAGAAAAAGAACCTCCATCATGAGCATATGCACCACCAAGCCTAAGAAATGGATGCATCGGAAAATCCCATGATTTTTCAAAAGAATCCCAATCCGCCTTACTAATATCAACATTTGCTTTTGCTAGCTGACTGGTTATTTGCATTCCCTCAGTAGTATACGGCACCAATAAAATATCCCGTATGTTAAGATTCGTGGTCGGATTAATGACCTGTAGTATTTTAGACATCACCTTAGAGTTAAGTAGTCCCAAGGTATGCCACATTTCATCTGGATTATCAGGGAAATAACTTGATCCAGAGACATCACATAGGAAGCCTTTTTCTACATACCTAAAAGCCATATCTGACATAGAAATCAATGACCACGTAATGCCATTTCTGAAAAAATAGGGACGATTCTCAGTTCTTGATCGAACTAACGAATCACCATTATTAAACCAATGTATCACATAATCTTGATTCCCAGCCCATTTTCTATGAGTCCCTCCTTTTACATACGGATAGTATGTATTCGATTCTTTTAAAACCTCATAGTCACATTCCCCAAATGTTATGTTATCGTAACTTACCTCATGCCAGAGTTTTAACATTACATCAACATTTCCCGTGATTATACCTTGAAATGAATAACCTTTTTTCTCTAATGCTGAATTCTTAAAACACTCGCGCATTCTATCAGAGATCCAGTATGCGGTTGGCGCATCCGTAATACAAAAAAATTCTTCGTAACCTGATTTATATCTTTTTTCCCCAGAAAGAAAGCTGATTCTTTTTGCTTCCTCATTCTCCCCATCTACCAATCTACAATAAACACCTTTATAATTTGGAATGTGAACATTTCGCATAATAAATGCAGTTGTTTGAACTCTTTCTCCAGGAATGCTATCAAAGGCATGCTTTCCCAAATGAGCCATCGTAACTATTTCCATAGTATTAAATAAATTCCTTCGTAAATCAGCATAACTAGAAATAAACATCCAACTATGCATATTTATCATAGCTATAAATCCATTAATCTTCGTACAGTTTGTTTCCATAAACATTGCAAACATATCTGTTTTGCTGTTCGGATAATTTTTAGTAGCAAATTCACTCACAGACGCTTCCATGGACGAAATTGGCCTGTACGGAGGATTCGTAATCATCACATCATATTTAGCTAATAGGATCTTTGCCTGATTGGAAAGCTCCCTAAGCCGCTTCATTCCTGCATTGAGAAACTCCAGATTGAATAGGTTAGAAACTGTATTCTTCGATACCTTATCCAGTGCTCCGTCCAGACATGCAAAATCAATCGGCTTCACTTTCAACAGTGACCCGATGGTTTTCCCATTTTCAAATGTATCAACCAAGTATGTGATTAGATTCATCTCCTCATCATTCAGGAGATTCAAGTCCTTAAGCTGCTTGCGATAGCCCAACTCTTTCAGCATTTGAGAATCCTGCAGTTCATACACATGTGGTGTCTCATAATACTGCTCATTAAAAAACCGATTGTTAACACTCCTTGCCTTCATAATCAAGGCAAAGGAGGCCAACTGTACTGCACGTTTATCTACGTCCAATCCCACCAGATTGTTCTTCAGAATCAGTGTAGGTATATCTCTTTTCTGATAACCACGCTCTTCATACATCTTAAAAAGCAGGTCGAATACATACACCAAAATATGGCCGGAACCACAACAAGGCTCGATAATACGAATTTCCTCTGGATTCACATTCTTATATTTAATCTTATCGATTTTTTTCTGAACTTCCTCTGTCTGTTCTGCATCCTCGACATAGTATTTCATTTCAGAGCGAAGTGCAGAACTCGGATAGCTTTCAAGCCACAGTCTTCCCACGGAGTTCTGCGCCATATATCTCACGATCCAGTCCGGTGTAAAGAGCTGTGTGACTGCCGGCAGCGTATCCTTCGTGATGGTTTTCTTCGAAGCATAGACGGCATGTTTCTTTGATGAGATATAGAATTGATACATCCACCCGATAATCTCTACATCTTCCATGAACGCTTCTTCCGGAATCTCATTTAGCCTTGTAATAACAGTCTCACCTTTAAGTAGATTCTTTGGTAAAAGCAGTTCCAGATAACTCATGTCGGAGCTGAAAAGCATAGGAAGAATTCCTGACAATACATTGCACTGCTTGATCAGCACATGGCGGAACAATTCCTCAATCTTCCCCTGCTGCTTGTATTCATTGCACAGATTCATATCCAGCTTCAGATCGTTCTGAACCAGCTTCAGATTTTTCAGAATCTCCGGTTCAATACCGCCTGCCGGATTCGACAGCACACGAAAGCCGTGCGGAAGGAAGCCATGCACTTCCATAAATCTCAAGGCAACAAATCTGTTAAACCATGTATACGCAAATTCCTCGATGATATTCTGATATCCTCTTTTCCCAATGAGATTAATGATAGATTCTCTCTTCCTATAAAAATCAGCAGGATAGGATGTGGGATCACCCTCGATTGTGGTAACGTCTCCCACCTTCTTTGCTTTCTTTATATCCTTATCTCCATTGATTCCCAGAGCCTTCAAGGAAACCTCGATCTGATTTTCAAGGTTCTCCTTTGCCCATGTGGAATATGTCTGTAAAATTCTTTTGTCCATGTATCTGCTCCTTATCCAAGATCGATTTCATCATTGTCTTCTAGCTCTTCCAGCAACTTCTCACGAATCGCATCAAGTACCACATCCACATCAGAAGCTGTCTTCACCTTTTTATTAACGGTCGGCACACAATCAATGATACGTACTCTCTTCGCTCTGATCGGATGATCGTTACCTTCGCTCATCACAGAGGAAATAAATCTTCTGAACCCGGAAAGATTATTCGCACTGGCTGCCACATAGGAATCCATATTCGCTGTCTGGCTACTTAAGGATCCAATCCACTCACTATACTGAGCCAATACCTCATCCGCCTTGTCCTGGATGCGACTCTTCTGCTCATCTGTCAACTCCGCTCCCAGTGCATCCGAAAGTTCACGGCTTACAGTATCTCTATCATTCTCTACCGCCTTTTTGGTACGCGTCAGCTTCTCTTCGAGAATACTCTCTTTTGCGGCATTTGCCTGGAACACCAGATTTGCCAGTTCGTTCATTCTGGTGAATGGCATATCCAGAGAAATAATGTCATTCATCTGTCTGACGATATCTTCAAGCCCGGACAGATCCTGCAGTGAGCAGTTCATCTCATACCAGCGGCAAATATTCTTCGCATCCTGATAATTCTTCTGCTGATTGCTGCCTTCCTTATAGAACCCCTCTAACTGTTCCAGTGTCTCCGCTTTGTCTTCTAGGCTGTCCTTTCTATCTATGATCTCCTGGAATATGGATAGAGTATCTGAATCATGCAAAATAGCATCGAAATCCTTATATACTTCTACTGCTGCACTGCATCCTGCATAATCAGAGCCATATTTTGTTTTCAGACTACTCAGAAACTCTTTCTTTCTGGTAAAGAAGGCAACTACCCCTTCTTTCAGCTTACTTTCTTCCAGCGACAGGTTCTCTGAATAAGTATCAGACATAATGCGCTTTACAGCATACAGTACCTGCTCATCAATCTTTTCTTGTAGGCGGATCACCATCGTATCCGTATTATTTTTACGTACTAGGTCATTCTTGAAGGATGTATTCCGCTCATCCACTTCATTGTCATGAATGAGAATCTGGATCTTATGATGTTTCCACAAGACACCAATCATGCCTAGGATATCCAGTTCACGCCATCCATATGGCTTCTTAGAAAAATGATTAAGAAGGTTCTTTACTGTCACCTTCCTGTGAAGGATAGCATCATCCTTGATTTTTGTTGTAATTTCACCATAAGCACCGAAGTTTGGGTCTCCAGACAGATCATCCTCGTTTATGGTCATTTTATCGTCGTTCAGCATCGAGAGAATGCTTCTTTGATCCTGATAGAAATACGACACCAGTGGAAGCTTGAAATAATCGTGCTTAACCATCTCTTTCAGTGCATCCTGCAAACGATCTTTTCCATCCTTCTGCTTGATATCCAGCTTCGTGCCGGACAGATAAGTCGGTGCTGTCCGGAGGGAAGCGCGGATGATATCCTCCGCACGTTTGATGCGATCGGAAAGCTCCGCAGATTTCTTACTCATGATTTCAGTAAGTGCTGCGGACATGGATGCACTATTATTGCGCTTGAACGTACCAATTTTATTTGCACGGATCAATTCATCGATAAACGTGCCTTCAGTCAGATCTACAACGATGGAATTTAACCTGACGGATTCTGCCTGAAATTCTGTTTCCGCACGCATGCCGGAGAACTGGGTAATCACCTTGATAGTGATACTGTCCTGACTAAAGGAACCCTTAATCTCAGAATCGACATATCTGTTCAATCTGAAATCATAGCGGCCTTCATATCTGTATTTGTTGCTTTCTAGCACCTTGTCGTAGATGATATCGAAGATGGTCCGCTGCACTTCACCCTCATTGTAAGCAGAATTATTGATCTGCTTATTGACATCCTGCTCAGCATTGGTAAGAAAGTCGTACTCTTCGCCATTTTTCTGGATCAGCGTCTCTTCTTCTAGCTGCTGCAGAGCTTCAAATATCTTATTCTTAAGAGCAGCTTTATCCGCATTGATATTATCAATCATCAGTGTCGCAAGACGATCGATAGTTGCCGGCATCTCCTTAACGTGCTTGATCATAAACAACACTCTAAGGACCCGGATAGCAAAGCCATCCAGTCCTGCTCTTCTCTCCGCATTGGAGAAAACAGTCTTGATATCGTAATCAATGAATTCCTCAATGGTGGAATAGAAACTGTCAAACGGAACCAGTATTCCGGAATCCAAGTCGGCAGCCTTCTTTGCTGAATTCTGAAAAGCTGAAAGAAGGGATCTCTCATTCTGAGACAGATGACGGCCTTCGCTCATTCCATGCTCGCGGATTGCTTCAAACACCTTTTGCAGGAGTTCAAACTGGTAGGATACGAACGGATATACATTCTTAAAGTCATCGGCATCCTTATATCCCGACCATGTAGGCTTCGCCTGGAAAAGAATCAACTGTGATAGTTTATTACTGTTAGCGTCATAAAGAGCCCGCAGCGGAGTCTCTGCGATATCCTTCTTTTCAAGGATACGCCTCTTAATAACCTCATCTGCATTGGCCCCGCTGAGAAGCAGTCTGGTATCGAAACGTCCCTGAATCTTTGAGAAGTCCTGCTGCTTATCCTTAGTACTGTCAATCATGGCCTTCAATTCCTGCTGGGAAGTAACCACTACCCATGCCTGGCCACGGCAGAACTTTCCAAGATCTTCCACACAGGTCTGCAGGTTCAGCATCAGCTGTGTATTATCTCCGATAAACTGACCTACTTCATCCATAAGAAAGATGACACGGGTTTTATTCTTCGTGCAGTATGCGTCAACAATCTTTGCAAATTCCTCTGTAGTGTTCGTGAAGTTCTTTATCTGATCCTCTATAAACTTCTTTGCACTTTCTTCGCTCATATCGCGTGAGGCAACTAGCGCACGGATAATATAATCACGGTTCAGAAGAGCCTTCGCCCTTGTCTGCACCCAGTTACGTCCGGAATACTCTTCAAATCTAGCAATGAAATCCTGCAGCTTTCCTTCGCCGTCCAGTGTACGTTCAAGATCTGCCACCCACGGGCTGGTACCACAATATCCTACCGACTCATTGAAGGCGCGGAGCATAATATCCATGATGGCCTGCGTCCTAGACTTGGAATCAGATTTCGCCTTGCTGTCGATATTGAAGAGGACAACCTTATTATTAGCCTTTGCACAGGTCTTGATATCCGCCAAAACCATCTGATCCTTGATCTTGTCTTCGAAATATTTCACTGCTTCCCATCCGGCCACTTCCTCATTTTCAAGGATATAGCCAAGGATTTTCAGGAAGTGAGATTTACCGGATCCAAAGAAACCGGTGATCCATACACCTATCTTCTCCGTCGGATTATTGATGGACTCACGGTATCTGCGAAAGAATGTACGAAATGATTTTGTGATTTCATCAGTGCAGACATACTCTTCAAGTTCCTGCCACTTCTGTTCCTCATTCTCATTTCCTATCGTAACCACGCCCTGAATCGGACGGGTAATGTCTTTTTTGAAGATATCTTTAATAATCATTTCCAATTCTCCTTTCAACCAGAGGGAACGCTCTGTAATAATTATCATCATCGAGACGCTCAAACAGTCTCATCGTCATCTTTTCCTTAATCTCATATCTTCCCGGATACATCATCACTACGGGATTTCTTCGAAAGATGCTTTGAAGGTTGTTCAGTATCGTGTGGCTCCTGACCACCGGAAATGCCTTTCCAACACCGGTAATAAGCACAATGCTGTTCCCATCATCCGCAATGCCTTCTTTAAATTTATTCAGAAACGCATTTTCCTCTTCCTCCACGGAGAGCAAAGGCTGAAATACTTCTCTGAGAAGGAGCTCCTTATCATATTCCTGCTCCATCCTTAGGACCTCATCCATGTATCCCTCTTCCTCAATAATCTGCAGCATCATCTCATAGAGATCGAATTCTACAATGAACGGGTTCCTGTCTTTCAACTTATGTATTTCCTTGCGAACTAGTAGTTCATCCGCCGGATTATAATCAAATATGTAAAAGCGCAGGTCATTGGCCGTTCCATATCTGGTTAATGCCTCTACGCTGATCATTCGGTCTTCGAGGTCTATAAATCTTTCGTTCAATGGTCTCTCTGTCATATCAATCACCGCCTAACGTAGCCTTTAGGAAATCCTTGTCACCGATCAGTTCAATATGCTCCTCAACAGCCGGATGGATCATCATCCTCTCCACAAGAATAGTCTTCCTCTCACGCCTTCCAAGCCCAGAATCAACAAGGATATTCCGATATCCCTTTGTAAGACATTGCAATGTGAACTTACCCCACTTGGCAACAATCAGATCAACCTGCTTTTTACTTTCAAAGAAATCATCAAAATCGTCAATCGACAAATAGTGTCTTTCAGGATTCATGAGCGCTTCCCGGTATCTTTCAAATAGGAATTCAAAAAAGAGAGCATCGGTTTTTGCAATGGCATACACCAGGATAAATTTTGACGTGGCCACATCTCCGTTATGGAATTCCTTCAGCAGATATTCATCCAGAGAGCAGAGACGATTGTAGACGACATTGGTTACCTCTCTTCTTCGCTCAAGGGATTCTATCTCAACGTAATTTTCTTCATAACACTTCTTATAAATCTCATCGTGATCCAGTCCATCAAGCATCAACTTTGCGATTTTCTTGGCAACTGGATACTTAAACGGCGTTTTCTTAATGGCCGATGAGTATGTTTTTTTATTCATCAGTCTTCCTCTCTTCCTTGATGGTCCATGGTTTATTTGCATTTTAAAAATATTTATAGTCAGGGACTCTATATACAATATAGCTCATAAGGCACAAAAAGTCAACAAAAGCGTTCCTTTTCAGATGGAATACACAAAAGCAACGCAATTGCAGTGTTTATGAGGCTTCTCTACTGCGATTACGCTGTCTATTTTTATAAATTATAAAGTTTTTCTTACATTCATCTGCCACCGGTCATGGTTCTGAATGTTGCAGATGACTTACCGGAGGCTGTTCCCCCGACCGTGCTTGTGATACGGATGGCTAAATCTGTGCTTGTGAAAAATCACGCACGCGCCTTCTGTCGGATCTTCGGTGCAGTGCAGATACCAGTAGTGGCCGGTATTTCTGCTCTTAATCGTCACATCCGTGTCATCCGCCATAGTAATGTTGAAATATACAGAATCTACCCACTTAAGCTGTTCACTGTCAAACATGTACACCTCCTCATCTTTTCTTCTTGAACCAAGCATCCAGTGCCTTGTCGATAATTGCTTCCACCTCTTTTGGATCCGTGTCTTGAAAATACTTTTCTCTTATATTTCCCGATAACTTGATTGGCTTTGGTGCAGGCTTTTCTTCTATGACACCGAACACCAGATCCACCTCAGGCCGCTTTCCGGCGATGTCCTCTGCGATTACTTTTTACACCTGGATGCATTGGGGTCAGGTACTCAAAAGTAAAGTGTACTTTATTGTACCTGACTCTTATGTTTGATTTTTTACCATAACAACAGAAAAAGGACACTCTCCGAAATTTGGAAAATGTCCTTTAATAACAGCATGAAAACTATTAAATTATGAGTAGGATTTAACCCTTTGTGCCTTTTATGTCCATATTAGTCCGCCAAAGCACATTTATTTGATGTCAAATTGATGTCAAATCAGGTTTTTTGAGGTTTGTGAAGTGCCTCAAATGTCCTAAAATACAGCATTTTATTTATCCAAACTCTTCATCGTCGGGAATAACAGCACATCCCTGATCGCAGCACTGTCCGTCAACAGCATACACATTCTGTCGATACCGAATCCGATGCCACCTGTCGGCGGCATACCGATCATCAGTGCATTCAGGAAGTCTTCATCTGTGGTGTTGGCTTCCTCATCACCCTGTGCAAGCTGCTCTTCCTGTGCTTTGAAACGCTCTCTCTGGTCGATCGGGTCGTTCAGCTCGGAGTATGCGTTTGCCATCTCCCAGCCGTTCATGAAGAACTCGAAACGCTCTACATATTCCGGATTTTCCGGTTTTTTCTTAGTCAGAGGAGAGATTTCGATTGGATGATCCATAACGAAGGTCGGCTGAATCAAATGATCCTCTACGAATTCCTCGAAGAACAGATTCAGGATATCGCCTTTTTTATGTCTCTCTTCGTATTCTACGTGATGTTCTTTGGCTGCTGCACGAGCCTCTTCCAGTGTGTGGATCTCATTGAAATCTACACCGGAGTATTTCTTGACAGCATCTACCATTGTGATTCTCTCAAATGGTTTGCCAAGATCCATCTCAACGCCCTGATAAACAATAGTTGTTGTTCCCAGAACTTCCTGCGCCACATGGCGGTACAGGTTCTCGGTCAGATCCATCATGCCGTGGTAGTCTGTGTATGCCTGGTATAACTCCATCAGAGTGAATTCCGGATTGTGTCTTGTATCAAGACCTTCGTTACGGAATACACGGCCGATCTCGTATACACGCTCCATACCGCCGACGATCAGTCTCTTCAGGTACAGTTCCAGTGAGATACGAAGCTTCAGATCCTCATCGAGTGCGTTAAAATGTGTCTCGAACGGTCTTGCTGCCGCACCGCCGGCATTGGATACCAGCATCGGTGTTTCCACTTCCATAAAGCCCTGTCCATCCAGATATTTACGGATTGCGCTGATGATCTTGGAACGTTTGATAAAGGTATCTTTTACGTCCGGATTCATGATCAGATCCACGTATCTCTGACGGTAACGCAGGTCTGTGTTTGTCAGTCCGTGGAATTTCTCCGGAAGGATCTGCAGGCTCTTGGACAGCAGTGTCACGTTGCTTGCGTGAATGGAGATCTCTCCCGTCTTTGTCTTGAAGACTTCACCTGTGATTCCAACGATATCACCGATATCCATTTTCTTGAAGGCTTTGTACTCTTCCTCTCCAATGCTGTCTCTGGCTACATAGGACTGGATACCGCCCTGTAAATCCTGAACGTTGCAGAATGAAGCTTTACCCATCACACGTTTGGACATCATACGTCCTGCTACGGTCACGGATTTTCCTTCCAGTTCCTCAAAATGATCTTTTATTTCCTGGCTATGATGTGTCACATCATATTTTGTAATCTGGAACGGATCTTTGCCGTTCGCCTGTAAATCTGCTAATTTTTCACGACGGACCTTCAACAACTGGTTGATATCCTGTTCCTGCTTTTTCTGCTGCTTTTGCTGTTCAGCCACGGTATCTTCCTCCTTCTTCTATAATTAAATGTTTCTCTGAATATCCAGCACTTTATACTGCATAACGCCGCTTGGCATCTCTACGTTTACAATATCTCCCATCTTTGCGCCGATCAGGGCTTTTCCTACAGGAGATTCATTGGAAATCTTGCCCTGCAGGCTGTTTGCCTCTGTGGAACCTACAAGCTTGAATTCCATATCTTCGTTATATTCCATATCATGAACTTTTACTTTGCAGCCTACGCTGATAGTACCGAGGTCTACTTCGTCCTCAACGACAACTTCTGCGTTTTTCAGAATCTTTTCGATTTCTTCGATACGAGCCTCGATGTCTCTCTGCTCGTCTTTTGCTGCATCGTACTCCGCATTCTCAGACAGGTCTCCCTGCTCTCTTGCCTCTTTGATTTTCTGTGCAACTTCTTTTCTGCGGACTACCTTTAAGTCATGTAATTCTTCTTCCAGTTTTTTCAATCCGGCATAAGTAAGTAAATTCTTTTTATTATCTGCCATTTTATGCTCGCTCCCTTTCTTGAGATGTAATATCCTTTTCTCGCAATTTCGTTATTATAGCGGAAATAGCCTTTATTGTCAAGATTTCCGCAGGTTTCCCCCTTGTTTTTCCTGCAGTTTTTTCTATTGCAAAAGTTCCAGCAGTTTTTCAAGCTGTTCGTAATTTTCCACTTCATTCATCTGCCGTCTGAGACTGGCAGAATGACGCAGGCCGCTGGTGTACCATGCCATATGTTTTCGCATTTCACGGATACCGGTGTATTCGCCTTTATACTCCAGCTGAAGCTTGGCGTGGCGAAGCATCATCTCCTTGCGTTCCTGCAAAGACGGTCCCTGCGGTACCTGTCCTGTTTTTCTGTATTCGAGGATTTCCCGAAAGATCCAGGGATTTCCTCTTGCTGCCCGTCCAATCATGATACCGTCGCATCCCGTATGTTCCTCCAAAGCTCTGGCACTTTCCGGTGAATCTACGTCTCCGTTTCCAATAACAGGAATCGAAACCGCATCCTTTACCCGCGCGATCGTATCCCAGTCTGCCTTGCCGGAATAATACTGGACTCTTGTTCTTCCATGGACAGCGATGGCAGCCGCTCCGCTGTCCTCAATGATTTTGGCAAGCTCCACCACATCCACATCGCCGCCCTCAAATCCAATGCGGATTTTTGCCGTGACCGGCTTTTCGATGGCCTTTGCCGTCTTCGTGATGATCTGTCGAATCAACTTTGGATTTTTCAGAAGGGCTGAGCCCTCACCATTGTTTACCACTTTTGGCACTGGGCATCCCATATTTAAATCCAAAATGTCGAAGGGCTTTTCTTCAATATATTTCGCCATCTCGCTGATTATATCCGGATCTGAGCCAAAAAACTGCAAAGATACCGGTTTTTCTCTGGAGTCAATCTCCATCAGCGCTTCTGTATTTCGATTGTGAAAAGAAATCGCCTTTGCACTGACCATCTCCATACAGATCAGTCCCGCTCCCTGTTCTTTGCACAGCAAGCGAAATGGCAGGTCAGTTACCCCTGCCATTGGTGCAAGTATTAAGTTGTTTTCCAGAGTTACATTTCCTATGGTGAGACTCATTCCAACCTCGCTTTTTATTTCTTATTTTTCTCGTAAATGAGACGAAGACCTTTCAGCGTCAGACGATTGTCATACACCTGAATCATATCGGTCTCATCGGCAATGATCTTGCCGAGACCGCCGGTTGCGACAACCTTCATTTCTTTCAGTCTGGCCTCTTCTTTTACCTTTTTGATAATATATTCTGTCTGGCCGATGTAGCCATATACAAGACCTGCCTGCATACTGCTGATCGTCTCTTTTGCCAGAATGGATTTTGGTTTCAAGATTTCAAATTTCGGCAGCTTTGCAGTTCCCTGCCAGAGCGCATTGGCACTCAGACGGATTCCCGGTGACGTCACACCTGCCACAAAGCTTCCGTCTTCCAGAATCAGATCATACGTCGTCGCTGTTCCGAAATCAATCACAAGAACCGGTCCGCCGTAAAGCTCATAAGCGCCGACTGCATCCACGATTCGGTCTGCACCGATCTGCTTCGGATTTTCTGTCGCCAGGCGAATGCCTGTCTTAATTCCAGGACCCACGATCAGCGGTGTTGTATGAAAATATTTCACAATTCCGTTGATCAGGGAATACATCACATCCGGAACAACGGAACTGATGATTACATCACGAACTTCCTCAATCGCAATGGCTCTGTGCTCAATGAGATCACAGATTGCCAGACCATACTCATCGGAGGTTCTGGAAGTTCTGGTTGTCAGACGAAACGTCTCCTTCAGGTTTTCTCCATCGAAAACGCCCATCGTCACATTGGTGTTTCCTACATCAATTACTAATAACATCGTTTACTCCTCTTCTGCCTCTTCCCCCAGGAAGAATACTTTGTAATACAATTCCAGGGAGTTGAGCAGTTCTGCTTTTTCCCGGCGAAGCTGCTTGATTCTCAAGGCACTTCCAATCTCATCAAACATCGCATCGGCCTCCAGTGCTTCCACGCGAAATTCCAGATTGCCTTCCTCATCAAACTCCAGAGTCAGAACACCACCGATTTCTTCCGTGTACAACACACACATAATGTGCAGCTCATCCTTTACGCTATCGGGCAGAGCGTTGAAATCCTCATTGAAATAATATTTTTTCTCATAAGAACTCGCGCCGCAAAGCGTTACATTTTCTTCGTACATGGTCATTCCTCACACATATCCGTATAATCCCCGGACAGATACCTCCCCGGCATATACCTTTTCTATTGTCTGATCTTCCCGCTCCACCAAAAGCTGTCCCATGGCATCAATCCCTCTGGCAACGCCTGTATATTCATTCCCGGGCTGCAAAACCTTAACCTGTGCATCTTTGTTGACCAGAATGTCATTGTAAGCCTGCATAAGACCAGACAAATCCCAGGTCGCTGAGAAAATCTCGTAATTTTTTTCAAAAATCTCCAGAAGTGCTGCGACCAGCTCGGCACGCTTCACCTCATGACCCACCTCAATCATCAGAGAAGTGGCAATGTCTTTTAATTCTTCCGGAAATTCCCGCAGGTTGGTGTTGATTCCCGTTCCAATCACAATGTAGTTGATGTAATCCATCTGGGCACTCATTTCGGTGAGAATCCCACAGATTTTCCGATTCGATACAACGACATCGTTTGGCCATTTGATACCGGCATCCAGACCATACAGCTTTCGGATTGCCTGTGCCACACTCAGTCCTTCTACCAGAGTCAGCATCGACGCACGCTCCGGCGGCATGTCAGGCTTTAAAAGCTTCGTCACGGCAATCGAAGTTCCTTTCGGAGTCACCCACTGGCGCCCCCGCCTTCCTTTGCCCTGCGTCTGCTCATCTGCAATGACGACCGTGCCATGAGGTGCGCCATCCTCTGCCAGACGTTTCGCCCATGTGTTGGTAGAATCGACAGACTCTTCCCAGTAAATCGTATTTCCAAGCCACTTTGTGTTGAGATAGCCACGCAATTCCTGCGGCTTGACAGAGTCCGGTGTCTCTACAAGACAATAGCCCCGGTTCTTAACCGCCACGATCTCATAGCCTTCTTCTTTTAACTGGTTGATATGTTTCCAGACTGCAGTGCGGGAAACGCCAAGCTTCTCGCAGAGCTCCTGCCCTGATACGTAGCCGTCTGCTTCCCGCAGATACGTCAAAATTTTTTCTTTCATCCTGACTGCTGACATCTCCTATTTTTCAGGCTCACCCAAAGTTGCCACGATCACCGCTTTGATAGTATGCATACGGTTTTCTGCCTCATCAAATACTTTGGACTGCTCAGATTCAAATACTTCGTCGGTTACTTCCATCTCTGTCAGATTGAATCTCTCGCCCATCTGTTTTCCGATTGTAGTTTTTAAATCATGGAAAGCTGGCAGACAATGCAGGAAAATTGCTTTTTCTCCGGCATTTTCCATCACCTTCTTTGTCACCTTATATGGTGTCAGCTCACGGATACGCTCTTCCCAAACTTCATCCGGCTCACCCATAGATACCCATACGTCTGTATAAATCACATCGGCATCTTTTGTTCCCTCTTCTACATTCTCTGTCAGTGTGATCGTTGCGCCTGTCTCAGCTGCATAGCCTCTGCAGGTCTCTACCAGCTCTTCATTCGGGAAATATTTGCTTGTCGTGCATGCCACAAAATGCATACCCATTTTTGCACAGGCAATCATCAGAGAGTTACCCATGTTGTATCTGGCATCACCCATATATACCAGCTTTCTGCCTTTCAGATCACCGAAATGCTCACGGATGGTCAGAAGGTCTGCCAGCATCTGTGTCGGATGATACTCGTTTGTCAGTCCGTTCCATACCGGAACGCCTGCGTATTTTGCCAGCTCTTCTACGATTTCCTGGCCAAATCCGCGGTATTCAATTCCCTCGTACATTCTTCCCAGAACACGAGCAGTATCCTCAATGCTTTCTTTCTTTCCGATCTGAGAACCTGACGGATCGAGATAAGTCGTTCCCATGCCAAGGTCATGTGCAGCGACCTCAAAAGAACATCTGGTACGTGTACTTGTCTTCTCAAAAATCAGAGCAATGTTTTTGCCTCTAAAATAGTCTACCGGAATTCCTTTCTTCTTCTTGTCCTTCAGATCTGCTGCCAGATCCAGTAAGTATGTAATTTCCTCCGGTGTAAAATCCTTCAGTGTTAAAAAGTTGCGTCCTTTCAGATTCATAATAATTCATCCTCCTCTTGTAAATTTAAGATCAGCTGAATGAACATGGGCAATCTGTCCTGCTCCTTCAGAATATCCTTTCGTTTTTCAATTTCCTCCCAAAGCTGCTCAACGGTATAAATGCAGTATTTCGGGACACGACACATCCGTGCAGTCGCCTCCAGCATTCCAAGATAGAGTTCTTTGTAGTTCCAGCCTGCACCAAGCTTCAATTCCAACGCAACGGCAGGAAGCGTGACTTCCACATATTTTCTCATCGAAATCGCACCGTTCCACTCACAGAGACGGCAAAGGCACTCCCGTTCCGAAAGTTCTTCGTCGATATAGTAGATCACGCCGGATAAGCCATAAATCATACGCATGGCATCGTAGTAGCCCACCCGCATATTTCTTTTGCTTTTTTCCGCGTCAAATTCGATAATATTTCCAAGATCGATGCGGGGTTCTACCGACAAAATGGTAGTATCCTCAGGAATCTTAACCTTACGTTCTCTGCCCAAGCCAAAGATTCGAAGCACAATAATGTCTTTATAGTCTCTGCTAACCAGAGTTTCAAGCGGCACATTGTTAAATACACCGCCGTCCACAAACATTTTACCATGTAATTTCTCATTTTTAAATAGGGGAAAAATATATGCGCTGGCTAAAAGAAAATCTGGAATCCATTCCGGCTCCTGCGTCTTCATATCTATTTCCAGCTCTTTCATCTCATCCACACTAAAAGTCATGACGTAAAATTCTTTGTCGGACTGCATGATTTTCTGCACATCGACGCAGTCTGCGATCAACTCTTTCAGCGGTGTAATATCCATTCCGCCGTCTTTCATGGTCTGAATCGCCAGCTTGATAAAATCCCCCATTGGAAGATTTCCCTGCAAAAGCTCTCCCATCTGCATGTCATCCACCTTCATCACCTTAGAATATGCAATGCTCTCCCATATGTGCTCTGCATTTTCAAGGTCATCCATACAGATAAGGGCTCCGTTAAGAGCCCCTACGCTTGTACCTGCAATTCC
Source organism: Eubacteriales bacterium (assembly GCA_030536755.1). Classification (GTDB taxonomy): domain Bacteria; phylum Bacillota; class Clostridia; order Lachnospirales; family Lachnospiraceae; genus JALFVM01. Next base: position 24,089 of record JAUNPJ010000009.1, read on the forward strand.
TTTTATGTTTATTCCGGCTTCTTTGAGTGCCTTCCACGCACCAATCTGATACGCGCCCTTTGCGCCTCCGCCCTCTAAGACAAGTCCATATTCTTTCGTCAGATCGATGACCGGTTTCATTGGATTCCTCCTTCACAAAATGACTGCATGTTATTCCTGCGTTTTCTTATCATCTGTGACAAGCTCTTTCAGGGAAGTCGCCAGTCCTGCCAGACCCTGAATCTCGGATGGAATGATAATCTTGGTAGCTTTGCCGTCCGCCACCTTCGCAAACGTCTCCAGGCTCTTCATCGTCAGCACCGCCTCGTCAGCACCTGCTTCCCTCAGGAAGCGGATACCATCCGCATTCGCCTGCTGTACCTTCATGATTGCCTCTGCCTGACCTTCCGCCTCACGGATCATACGCTCTTTCTGTGCCTCTGCACGCAAAATAGCTGCCTGTTTTTCTGCCTCAGCTTCCAGAATGGCAGATTCTTTCTTACCTTCTGCCACAAGAATCGCCGAGCGCTTCTCACCTTCTGCGATCAGAATAGATTCTCTTCGCTCACGCTCCGCCTTCATCTGTTTCTCCATCGCATTCTGAATGGCTTCCGGCGGAATGATATTTTTCAATTCCACACGATTAACCTTAATTCCCCATGGATCCGTCGCATCATCCAGAGATGCGCGCATTCTGGTGTTGATGACCTCACGGGACGTCAGCGTTTCATCCAGCTCCATATCACCGATGATGTTTCGCAGTGTCGTCGCAGACAGATTTTCAATCGCCATGATCGGATTTTCCACGCCATATGCATACAGCTTTGGATCTGTGATCTGGAAAAAGACAACCGTATCGATACGCATCGTAACGTTATCTTTCGTGATCACCGGCTGCGGCGGAAAGTCCACAACCTGCTCCTTCAAAGTCACTCTTCTTGCCACACGTTCAATAAAAGGCAGCTTGAAATGAATTCCCGTTCCCCAGGTATCACGGTAAGCGCCCAGTCTTTCCAGAACAATAGCCGTTGCCTGCGGCACGATCTTGACACACGATGCCGCAATGAAAAGTGCAAGAATAAATAAAATAATAATCAATATCGCCATGTCCTATTCCTCCGTTATTTTATTTACGATCAGTTTCACGCCATCTACCCTGCTTACCTTCACAATTTCATCCCGGTTCAGTATCAGGGATTCCTCCCCGCTTCTTGCTTTCCAGTCTGCGCCTCCGATCTGTACTCTTCCGGTGCCCTTCAGATTATCCACCGTCTCCGTCACGACTGCGCGTTTTCCGATCAGACTGTCTACATTGGTACGCTCCACCTTCTGATTCATAAACTTTGCCGCAGCCGGCCTCGTAAAGATCAAAAGCAGCGTAGAAATCACAAGAAACACGCCAACCTGCAGCAACAGCGGTCCTCCGGCCAGTGCCACAAAGAATGCAGCCAGTGCGCCTCCTGCAAACCAGATGGTCGTAAGCCCCATCGTGATCGCTTCAATCACCAGCAAAAGCACGACTGCCCCCAGCCAATATACAGGTATCATCCCATCACTCCCTTCGCAATTTATTTTGTAAATGCATGGTATCTGTATGCTTATCATACTATATGAACGTGAGTTTGTCTATGCATTTCGTCTCTGTCTGGACGCCTCATAAGTAAGAATTCCGCAGGCCATCGCTGCATTGAGAGACTCTACCTTTCCGGCCATCGGAATGCGGATCAGACACTCCGACATCCCGGATAATTCTTCACTGAGTCCATTGCCCTCATTGCCGATGAGAAAGGCGGTTCCACCCTGATAATCCTCCTGGTCATAGAAATTTTTTCCCTTCAGATGAGCCGCATAAGTACAGATATGCTCTTCTTTTAATTTTTCCATTAATTCCGTCATGTTATCCACATACAAAAACGGCATCCGGTAAATAGATCCCATCGTAGAGCGAATCGTCTTCGGATTGAAAATATCCACACATCCTTTGCTCAGAAGAATACCATCCACACCGGCACCCTCACTCGTGCGCAGAATGGTTCCCAGATTTCCCGGATCCTGCAGATCTTCCAGCACCACCAGAAGCGGAGAAGCATTCCCTGTGAAATCCTTCCACTCGTAATGCGGCTGGCGAAGCACCGTCAAAATCCCCTGTGGTGTCATCGTGTCACTCATCTGGCGAAAGACGGAATCCGCTACCACTTCATGAGGAACAGCCTCCAGCTCCTGTTTCCAGTCTCCATCTTCATACAGACTCTCCCGTATATAAACTTTAGAGATCCAGTCGGCAGGAGCCTCACGAAACATTTTGATTCCCTCTACCACAAAAAGCCCCTGTTTATTTCTTGCCTTTCCCTTTGTATTTAACTGTATGACATTTTTTACCTGCGCATTACCGCTGCTCGTGATCATAATTTCCCCCTTATTACAAAATTACCCTGGCAGAACCAGGGTAATCAAGCATATCTTTTTCTTTTTTATTTTGAGTAGTTATGTGACAAGGATGCGCAAACCTCAACCTGATAATCAGAAATATCTTTCTGCATTGCCAGTGCCTCGTCAATGTCAAAGTCTACGAAATCGCCGTGTCGGTAGCCGACAACTCGTTTTGACTTTCCTTCCACAAGAAGATCCACTGCTTTTGCACCCATAATTGAAGCGTACACACGGTCCTTACAGGTCGGGTTTCCTCCACGCTGCATGTGACCAAGAATAGTAGCACGTGTCTCAATACCAGTTGCAGCTTCAATTCTCTTAGCCATAGCCTCAGAATGTCCGATACCTTCTGCATTGATGATGATATGATGCTTTTTGCCTTTTTTACGGTTTTCAATGATGTTGTTGATGATTTTCTGCTCATCATAATCATAACGCTCCGGAAGAAGCACATCCTCCGCACCGTTGGCAATACCGCACCACAATGCAATATAACCGGCATTTCTACCCATAACCTCAATGATACTGCATCTTTCATGAGATGTGGAAGTATCACGAACCTTATCAATTGCCTCCATAGCAGTATTTACTGCTGTATCAAATCCAATGGTGTACTCTGTGCATGCAATATCCAGGTCGATGGTTCCCGGAATACCGATGGTATTGATACCCAGGTTTGCTAGCTTCTGCGCACCTGCAAAGGAACCGTCTCCACCGATTACAACGAGACCTTCGATTCCATGTTTTCTGCAGACCTCAGCACCTCTTTGCTGTCCCTCTGGAGTGCGGAACTCAGCACAGCGTGCTGTATACAGAACAGTACCGCCGCGTTGGATGGTATCGGACACATCTCTTGCAGTCATGTCTACAATTTCCTCATTCAGAAGTCCGTTGTATCCTTTGTAGATTCCCTTTACATTCAGACCGCTGCTTAATCCGCGACGTACAACCGCACGGATTGCGGCATTCATTCCAGGTGCATCTCCACCACTGGTTAATACTCCAATTGTCTTAATCGCTTTTGTTGCCATAACTATTCCTCCGTCTAAAAAATCCGTTGTCCTTTTCTTCCAATCCTTCTAATCGTGTTCATTCTAATGCATTTTCCAGAGTTTTTCAATACTCTTTTCAACAACTTTTATGTTATTTTGCCCATATTTTACTTGCATTTTTCCCAATATTGCCGAATCAATGCCGATATTTCGGCTGGAAGGAAGTCGTTTCATCACTTTATCACGGTGAATATAGATTACCACACTGTCATTTCCTTCGCAATCCTTTAAATCTTCAAATAATTCAACTTCTCTGTGATGATATTCCTGCTTTGTTTCAAACTGAATCCAGAGTTCTCTCGGTATCTGCCCAAAAGAAAGAATCTGTTCACAGATGATCTTGCTGGCACGCTCATCTTCGGCTGCCACATGGCCTCTGATAAAGACTTTGCTTTCCTCTTCCATCAAAAGCTGATTTTTTTCATAATCTCTTGGAAAGACGATGACCTCTACCGTCCCCACCAGATCTTCCAGCGTCAAAAACGCCATGACCTTATTGTTTTTCGTATATTTGATCGTCTTCTCCGTAATAATGCCCCCGACTACAACCTGCTGGCCGTCGCGAACTCTGGCAGCGCCGATTTCATCATCCGGCTGAAAATCTGAGGTAATGGCAGTAATATTTTTTTCCATCATTGCCGCATAATTTTCCAGCGGATGGCCGCTGATATAAACGCCAAGCACTTCTTTTTCAAAAGCAAGCAGCACTTCCTTGTCGTATTCTGATACATCAGGAAGACTGATTTCAAAAGCCTTTTTGTCTTCCTCTCCCACAATGTCAAACAGCGTCATCTGCCCTGCCATGGCATTTTTCTTCTCCTGCATCACACTGTCTACGATCTGCGAATAAATCATAATCTTCTGACGACGATTTCCTTCCAGGCAGTCAAACGCTCCGGATTTGATGAAATTTTCAATCGCGCGTTTATTTACCTCCCTGCCTGCCATTCGCGTCACAAAATCTTTCATGTTTTTGAACAGTCCGCGCTCCCTGCGTTCCTCCACGATTGCATGGATCACTGGTTTTCCGACACTCTTGATGGCAGAAAGTCCATACCGGATGCTTTTTCCGTCCACAGAAAATGCACTTTCCCCACAGTTGATATCGGGCGGCAGAATCTGAATTCCCATCTTTCGACAGCTCAGGATATACTCCGATACCTTCGATGGATTATCAATGACGGAAGTCATTAAAGCCGCCATAAATTCCACCGGGTAATAATATTTCAGATACGCCGTCTGATAAGATACCACTGCATAGGCAGCCGCGTGGGATTTGTTGAAGGCATACTTTGCGAAATCAATCATATCATCATAAATTTTGTTCGCCACATGTTCCGAAATCCCATTCGCAATACATCCAGGCACACCTTCTGCCTCATTTCCGTATACAAAATTCTGTCGTTCCTTTTCCATGACAGAAGCTTTTTTCTTGGACATCGCTCTTCGCACCAGATCGCTTCGGCCAAGTGTATATCCTGCCAGAGAACGCACGATCTGCATGACCTGCTCCTGATATACGATACAGCCGTAGGTTGGTTTTAAAATACTCTCCAGCTGAGGACAGTCGTATGTGATTGTCTCCGGATGATTTTTGCCCCGAATATACTGCGGAATAAAATCCATCGGGCCCGGACGATACAGCGAAATACCGGCGATAATATCCTCCAGACTCTGCGGTTTTAATTCCTTCATGAAATTCTTCATTCCGGCACTCTCCACCTGGAACACACCGTCTGTTCTTCCCGTTCCGATCGAATCCAGCACTTGTTTGTCATTGTAATCAATTTTGTCCATATCCAGCCGGATTCCCGTATCTTTTTCGATCAGATGCACCGCATTCTGGATAACGGTCAGCGTACGAAGCCCCAAAAAGTCCATCTTCAAAAGACCAAGCTCTTCCAGCGTAGTCATCGTAAACTGCGTCGTAATTGTCCCATCGGAAGCCCGGGACAGCGGCACATATTCGTCTACATCCTTCTGGCTGATCACGACACCGGCCGCGTGCATGGACGTATGGCGTGGAAGTCCTTCCAGGCGCTTTGCCATATCAATCAAATGATGAATCTGTTCATCCTGCATGTAAGCTCTTGCCAGCTCCGGATTCATCTTGAGCGCTTTATCAATCGTAATATTCAGCTCATTTGGAATCATCTTGGCGATTGTATCGACCTGTGCATACGGCAGGTCCATCACACGTCCCACATCGCGAATCACTCCGCGAGCAGCCAGCGTACCGAACGTTACAATCTGTACCACACGATCTTTTCCATATTTTCTCACCACATAATCAATGACTTCCTGTCTTCTTTCGAAACAGAAGTCAATATCAATATCCGGCATGGATACACGCTCCGGATTCAGGAAACGCTCAAAGAGCAGATCGTACTTGATCGGATCGAGCTTCGTGATTCCAAGCGTATAGGAGACAAGGCTTCCGGCCGCAGAGCCTCGGCCTGGTCCTACCATGATATCATGGTCACGGGCATACTTGATAAAATCCCAGACGATCAGGAAATAGTCCACATATCCCATATTCTTGATCGTATTCAGCTCGTAGATCAGACGCTCTTTCAGCTCTTCGGTCACCGGCTGATAACGTTCCTGCAATCCTTCAAAACACAGTTTATTCAGATATTCCCAGGCCGTATAACCTTCCGGGACATCATACCGCGGCAGCTTGGTCACACCAAATTCAATCTCCACATTGCAGCGCATCGCGATTTTGTGGGTATTTTCCAGTGCCTCCAAAGCATATGGAAATAATTCTGCCATCTCCTGCGGAGATTTTACAAAATACTGGCCGCCCTCATAGCGCATACGGTCTTCGTCCGCCAGCTTCTTTCCTGTCTGCAGACACAGCAAAATATCATGCGACTCCACGTCATCCCGATACGTATAATGCACATCATTGGTGACTACCATAGGGATTCCCGTCTCTTCATGCAGGCGCATCAGCTGCTGATTGACCATCTGCTGCTGCGCAATGCCGTGATCTTGCAGTTCCAGAAAGAAATTGTTTTCACCAAAGATTTCCTGATAACGAAGGGCGGCTTCTTTAGCATCTTCATACATGCTTCTCGTCAGATACCTGACCACTTCACCTGCAAGGCAGGCACTCAGAGCAATAATCCCCTCATGATATTGTTTCAAAAGTTCCAAGTCCACACGCGGCTTATAATAGTATCCCTCAACAAAGCCTTTTGATACGATTTTCATCAGATTCGCATATCCCTGGTTATTCTCTGCCAGAAGAACCAGATGATAATAGCGCCCGGAAGAAGAACCGCCTGCTTCTTTGTCAAAACGCGAACCGGGAGCTACATATACCTCACAGCCAAGAATCGGTCGGATTCCGGCTTCTTTTGCAGCCCTATAAAAATCAATGCAGCCATACATGACTCCATGGTCCGTGATGGCCGCACTGTCCATTCCAAGTTCTTTCACTCTGGCTACATATTCTTTAATCTTATTCGAACCGTCCAACAGACTGTACTCTGTGTGGACGTGCAAATGAGTGAAATTCATCCTCTATCTCCTTCGTAGCTTGTGGTCTTTAATCTCTACCTTTCCTTCTTTTAACAAATGGCCTACCGCTCTTTTGAACGCCGCCTTGCTCAGTCCGAACTCACGCTTAATGATTTCCGGTGATGCTTTGTCATCAAACGGCAGCACACCTGCATATTCATCGATCACGCCAAGCACCATATCTGCATCCTCATGAATCTGGAGATACGCTTTCTGCTTGCTGCTGAGATTGAGCTTTCCGTCTTCCTTAACTTCTGTCACGCGAAATTCCATCACATCACCGACTTTGTAATTTCCCTGCGCCTCTCTGGCCGGAACAAGCCCGGAATACTGATTATCCACCGCAACAAATACACCAAAGCGCTCACTGATCTCATAAATTCTTCCTTTTACCATATCACCGATCTGATACGGAGAATTGGTCTTCAGATAGTGATAGACTTTCATCGTTGCACAGAGACGTTTGCTCTTGTCCACATAAAGTGCCACAAGACAGTCATCTCCCTCACAGACTCTGCACGTCTGCTCCTTATAAGGAAGGAAGAGGTCTTTTTCCAGTCCCCAGCTTAAAAAAGCTCCAATCTTGCCCACCTGTGCGACCGGAAGGAGCGCTGTCTGGTGCAGCGTGATTGCCGGTTGATGCGTCGTGGCGATCAGTCTGTCCTGAGAATCTTTATACAAAAATACTTTGATTTTATCTCCTGCCTGAACACCGGCAGGTACCTGTTTTCTCGGAAGCAGTACACGCTCATCCATTCTGGCCTGTACACTCTCACCGAGATATACACCAAACTCTACTTTTTTTACGACAGTCAGTTCCTGCTGTCTTCCTAATTCCATCATATGGTTTCTCCTTCTCGCGAAAATTCAACAATTGTATACGGCTCCAGATCTTCCTTACACAATGCCACGGTATATTTATTTTCCTCCACATAAACCAACGGAACAATGACATCGCCAAGAACTGCCTGTTTTTTGTACTCGGCACGCATCTGTGCGATTGAAAAATCAGAAGGAACGAATTCCTGAGCCATCTGTATGTACTTTCCATTATTGACATGATGATTGGTATCCAGATGATAACTTTGCACAGAAAACGCTTTTCGTTTCATGCTTGCGGCAGGAACAGAAATCTTTCTGTCTGCGTAGATCATCGGAAGCGGCGCATCCAATGTATAACCATCTATATACTTTTTTGTAATGATCGTTGGTCTTTTCTTCTTCAGATCCATAAAGACCCACAGCGAATTCGCATAAGCCAGTGTCTCTCCGGTGTAAGATTTCATCGTAAAATTACGGCTTCCCATGAATCCCTTAAACGCATAGGGCCATGTGGAAATCTCAATGTTCTCTCCCAGAGCCGGATAACGCTTTACAACGATCTGCCAGGAAGACAGTACCCAGCCCTTACAGTCTCTTTTCAATGCCCGAAGTCCCAGTCCGATGTCTTCCGAATGGAATGTGCTGCAATCCTGGAAATAATTGACAATCCCATTCAATGTCATCCGCTCGTCTTCTCCAACCTCACTGTAGCGGACACGACTGTAAAAAGAATAACTCATAATGTTTCCCCCGCTTTAACAAAACTTTCTGTGCTCATATACAAAGAAAGGGCTTTGCAGTAATCTGCAATGCCCTTTTCTGTAGCTGGGCTACAAGGATTCGAACCTTGAAATGACGGAGTCAGAGTCCGTTGCCTTACCGTTTGGCGATAGCCCAATGTCACAACACAATGTATTATATTACAGGTCTTAGAAAAAAGCAAGTACTTTTTTGAATTTTTTTAAATTTTTTTTATTTCCGTTTGTTCCTGCTTTTTGCTGCCTCTTAGAAGATATTAACAGCAAAATCTAAATCCGTCAAGTATTATTTTACATTGATTCTAGATAATGGTATAATACTAACAACAAGAGATTACCCGTAATTATACTTTTAAAAGAGAAGGAGAACTTATGAGAGCCAATAACCTTACCCTGCTCACTGATTTTTATGAATTGACCATGATGCAGGGTTACTTCAAGAACCACTCAAATCAAACGGTTATTTTCGATGTATTTTACAGAGACAACCCCTGCAATGGAAGTTATGCGATCACAGCCGGACTGGAACAGATGATTGAATACATCGAAAATCTGCATTTTTCTGAAGCAGATGTGGAATACCTGCGCAGCCTCAATATGTTTGACGAAGATTTCCTGGAATATCTGAGCAACTTCCATTTTTCAGGAGATATCTACGCCATTCCCGAGGGAACTGTCGTATTCCCAAGAGAACCGCTTGTAAAAATCATTGCACCTGCAATGGAAGCACAGCTGGTGGAGACAGCAATCTTAAATATTTTAAACCACCAGAGCCTGATCGCAACCAAAGCCTCCCGCGTCTGCTACGCAGCAAGAGGAGACGGAGTTATGGAATTTGGTCTGCGCCGCGCCCAGGGACCGGATGCCGGAATCTTTGGTGCCCGCGCAGCGATGATCGGCGGATGTATCGGAACCTCCAACGTGCTGACCGGCCAGATGTTTGATGTACCAGTCCTTGGTACACACGCGCACAGTTGGATTATGAGCTTCCCGGATGAGTACACCGCATTCAAAACCTATGCACGTCTCTATCCAGATGCCTGCATTCTTCTTGTGGACACCTATGACACCTTAAATTCCGGTGTGCCGAATGCCATCCGTGTATTTGAGGAGATGCGTGAAGAGGGTGTACACCTGAGCAGATACGGAATCCGCCTCGACAGCGGTGATCTTGCTTACTTATCAAAGAAAGCACACAAGATGCTGTGTGCCGCCGGATTTGACGATGCTGTCATCTCCGCTTCCAGTGATCTGGACGAATACCTCATTGACAGCCTGAAAACACAGGATGCCAAGATCAATTCCTGGGGTGTCGGAACCAACCTGATCACCTCCAAAGGACATCCTGCCTTCGGCGGCGTTTATAAACTGGCCGCCATCAAAGACGACGCAACCGGCCAATTCATTCCGAAGATCAAGCTGTCCGAAAACACAGAAAAAGTTACAAATCCGGGTGACAAGACGATTTACCGTATTTACAGCAAATCCTCCGGCAAGATCAAAGCCGATTTGATCTGTCTGGCCGATGAAAAATTTGATGAGAACGAAAATATGGTCATCTTCGATCCGATCGATACCTGGAAAAAGACAAGAATTCTCGGCGGTACTTACACAATGAGAGAACTTCTGATTCCGATTTTCAAAAATGGAGAATGTGTATACACCGATCGTCCTTCTGTTATGGAACTGCGTGAAATCTGTCAGAAGGAACTGAGCACTCTGTGGGACGAATCCAGACGTCTGGTAAATCCTCATGAGGTTTATGTGGATCTTTCCCAGAAATTATTCGATCTGAAGTCAGAACTCCTGGATGAAATCGCAGAGGAATCTCTGAAAGAATAAGCATATCTGTCTCCTCTCTGTCATATGATAAATCAGGCATCATAGACGGAGAGGAGGCTTTTTTATGCTGTCTTACACACTACTCGTCAATCGTGAACACCCGCTCGAACCGGATTACATACCGGATGACCTGGTGTATGTCAACATTCCTTTTCACGCCCCATTGGACTCGCCCAAGCGGATGCTCCGGCGGCAGGCTGCCGAGGCCGCCCAGGAACTGTTTCACCGCTCCATAGAAATGAAGGTCAATCTCATCGGAATTTCCGGTTATCGTTCTTATGAACGCCAGCTGCAACTCAATACGGGAAGCCCCTATGTCGCACTGGCAGGTACCAGCGAACATCAAAGCGGACTGGCTCTTGATGTCTCCTGTCCCGCCGTGTCTCTGGAACTGACAGAAGGGTTTGCTCATACGCCGGAATGCCGCTTTCTGCATGACTACGCTCCTTTATATGGCTTCATTCTCCGTTATCCAAAGGGAAAGGAAAAAATAACCGGATATGCTTACGAGCCCTGGCATATCCGGTATGTGACAAAATCTCTCGCTCTGTATCTCTCCCTCACGGGAATGACTTTAGAAGAGTATCATGCAATTTAATTATTGTTCCATCTGCCGCCCCAAAAATCCGGCTGCTGTCTGGACCAGCTTTTGTTCTGCTTCTCCCATTCGGTTCTTTTCTCCCCGCCCGAGCAACGCAACCGAACCAATGGCATCCCCCGCGCAGATGATGGGCCAGATCACTTGTGCTGTTAATTCTTCCTGCTGATTTTCAATCATCGGAATTTTTCTGCTGCTGGAAGCATCTGCACAGATTGTTTCGCGATTGGAAATCATCTGTTCCAGCTCCTGGCTGATTTCTTTTCCCATATATTCCTTCGCCGACGATCCCGAGACAGCTACCACCTGATCATGATCGGTAATGCAGGCAAGCATCCCCGTCGTCTGCGCCAGTGCCTCGGCATACTCCCTGGCAAAAATACTCAGCTCGCCAATCGGGGAATATTTTTTCAGAATAATTTCCCCTTCTCTGTCTGTAAAAATTTCCAGCGGCGTCCCTTCCTTAATCCGCAGCGTTCTTCGTATCTCCTTGGGAATGACTACCCTTCCCAGATCATCGATCCTTCTCACGATTCCTGTAGCTTTCATATAAAAATTCCTCCATTTACTGTACTTTCCGTATCTGGAAATAGTATCTGTAAATGGAGGATTTTTTATGCATTTAAGAACTCCTCAATCTCCTGCCACGCTTCTCTTGCTTCTTTCATCTTCTTCATTCCCAGCTGGAACACATGAAACATCCCTTCGTAGACAGACAGCTGCACCTGACATCCTGCCTGTCTTGCTTTTTTCGCCGCTTCTGTGCTGTCACTCAAAAGCATTTCGATGCTTCCCACCTGAAACAGCATCGGCGGAAGTCCCTCATAATTTCCAAACAACGGGGAAATATATGGATTTTCCGGGTCTCTGCCGCCGTAATACGCATTGCTGTAGAGCATACTATCCGTCGTATTTCCAAACAGTGGATCTTTCTCAAAATTCGTCTGATACGATTCTCCCGATACGGTAAGATCCGTCCACGGAGACATCAGTACCAGTTTTTTCGGAAGAGGCTCTTCATGGTCACGCAGATAGAGCGTAAGAGCAAGAGCAAGTCCGCCTCCTGCGGAATCACCTGCGATCACAATCTGATCTCCCGTATATCCTTTTTCCAAAAGCCAGCGATACGCGGCACAGGCATCTTCCAGCGCCGCAGGAAAAGGATCTTCCGGCGCTACACGGTAATCAACGGACAATACGGAACGCTCCCCCGCCATCTTTGCATAAAGCACAGCAAAGTCCCGGTAAGCATTGCGCATTTTTCCGATATAACCGCCGCCGTGAAGCTGCAAAACAATCTCACGGCCTTCCTGCTCTCCATGGGGAGTCAACAGTTCCATGGAAAACTTCGGCATCTGAATCGGCATCAACAAAAATTCTTTCGGACAATGCCATGCATGCTCCACCTCCGCCACTTTTTTTCGAAACGTGCCATCCTGAATCAGCGGACCGATTCCATGCAAAGAAGTAGCCAGTGCAATCGCATTTCTTGACACCATTGCCGCCAGGCTGATCTGTTCTTTTTCTTCTTTTCTTTTTTGTTTTTCCAAATAATCAACTCCTATATCTTATGTGTTTCCATCTTTATATGTGAAATTTTCTCTTCAGCTCGTTTTTAGCTTTGCGGTCTCCGATAATCATCGTTCCGCTCCACAAAAGAACAGACAGCCCAAGTGCCGTCCATGCCAGCACAATATGGTGAAAAAAGCCCGTAAAATGCAGCACCACATCAATGATGCTCAAAAACACAGCTGCCAGCTGCATCAGCACATAATTCTGCCAGCTCGATGAATTGATTGCCATACAGATCACAATGGCCGCTACCAGGCCATAAATCATACAGGGAAGTCCGAATTCCAGTGACCATCCCCTCCATCCGAGCGAAACATCAATCAGAAGCAGCAATCCCATCACGACAAAAATCTGCATATAAATCTTTCGGATATGCCCCTGTCTGCGGCTGAGCAGATCCCACAAAGTCAGAATCAGATACGCGATGATTCCCCCTGTAATGGCTGACCAGCATTTTGGAAACGACGAAAAAGTCAGGTAATTTGCTAAAATCAAAGCAGCTTCCAGAACAAGTGACAGAAACAAGAGAATCCTTCCGGCCCTGCGGAATTTCCTCGTTTTCTGTTTCACATTTGGATAATCTCCTGTCTGCTCCTCCTCTCTCTGCCCTTCCTCCGTCAGCACCGTATGACACAGAGGACAGATCAACGTGTCATCTATGACTTTGACACCGCAGCGTTTACATTTATTCATTCAAATTCCTCCTCTGCCTATTCTTCATACACACCATTTGTTTCAATTGCAACGTTTAACCCGTCCTCCGCAAGACTGCGGAAAAATTCCTTCTGTACAGAAGTGTCCTTCAAAAGTGAGCTGAATGTAAAGACGAGTTCATCCCCGTACGAGCTCACAGTTCCCTTGATATTCTGCCCTGTAGAAGGGGATAAGATTACCTGAAACCGGCGGATATACGACCGATATTCTTCTTTTACCGCAAAACCGCCCATGTTCGTAAGGGTTGTCGTCGTTCCTTTCGCACTGTTTAGATAAACCAGCCGGATCGCCGGTTTTTTCAGAAAAAGCGGGACAGCCCGAAGAGCAAGATTTTTCTGATTCGATACATTATAAGAAATCAGCTTTTCCAGATTTTCTTTTGTAATACGGCTTCGAAGTTCCTGCTGCACCAGTTTCATCACCTCTGCGCGCTCATAATGTTCCTTTTCCGGCAGAAAAGGAATACTCACCATCGCAAAAAAGTTGCGGGTTGTCATCGATTCAAAAAATGGCCGCAGATTAACCGGAATACACAGCACAATCGGCTCCTTCGAAGAGTTTCCATGCAGATAACCCTTGTAAATACTGTACACATAAATACCAGACAGATATTCATTGATACTCATGGAAAGCTCCTTCGCCTTTTTCTTGACTTCTTGCAAAGACATGTAGCCGTGAATCACACCAAGCTCTCCCCGCACCAGTTTTTCCCCTTTCATATGAACAGCCGGCGGTGCCTGGTATCCCTTCTTTGCAATTTTTTTATAATTTTTCAGATAACTGTCCTCCGTGTCCAGTGAGGTATCGTCGGAGAGCCGGTCACTCGTCTCACCCGAAATCTCCGGATATCGAAGTCTGAGATACTGGTACGTCAGTTCACGCAGAAAATTGGCAGCCCCCATTCCATCTGCAAGTACATGAAATACTTCCAGATTGATCCTGCTTTTATAATAAGTCACCCGAAAAAGGTAATTTTTGTTTCCATGTGGTTCGATAAAGCGGCAGGGAAACTCCTCTTCCTCCCGTACCACAGGCTTTCCTCTTGTATTCGTCTCAAAATAGTACCAGAACATTCCCGTCCGCATGCGGACATTCATATTGTCAAACCAGGGCAAAACACGTTCCAGTGCTTCCTGAAGATGACTCTGGCTGATTTCTTCTGTCAATGTAATACTGATTCTATATACATTTGTCATCGTTTCATTGGCAATGACTGGAAAAAGATTCGCGGTATTGTCCAGCTTTTCCCAGCCGATTTCTTTTTTTCTGGCCTTGTTTTTCATATTCTCTTTCTTCCTTTCTATTCACTATATTAACACAGGAAAAAAGATTTTCCTATAGAGAAACCATACTTCTGTTTTCCGTATACTTTGCAGTCCCTTCCACATACTATAAATTATAGAAACACAATTCACAAACGTTAATCAATTCATCCAAAGGAGGCTTTTCCATGTCAGACAAAGATTATCGCGTATTTTACGACAATTATATGAAAACAAACGCAGCCACGGAGGCCACAGGGCTCATCCACTCTGCTGCTGATTCCGACGAAGAATGGGACGCTTATCGTGAAATTTTTGACTTTGAACCTGCCTGCCATCACAAACCGGGCATTCTCACAGAGAACACCGAAGAAATAAAAAAAGATTAAAAAACAGTTGCATTTTTCAAATTCCGTGGTATAGTATTACAAAAAGCTATATGTAGTTTTCGAAACTACATATAGTAGTAAAACTTACTTGGAGGCGATTGCATATGAAACTAAAACTGAAAGATCCAGGAAGTGCCATTACCCACGGAATCGCAGCGCTTCTGGCCATAGCTGCCGCTGCACCGCTGCTGATTCGGGCAGCACGTGAACCCGATCATCTTCACGTATTTGCCCTCGGCGTATTTATTCTGACTATGATTTTCTTATATACAGCCAGTACCCTTTACCACTCGGTAGATTCCACTGAGAAGGTAAACCGAAGACTGCGCAAGCTGGATCACATGATGATTTCCATTATGATCGCTGGAAGCTACACACCAGTCTGCCTGATTGTACTGCACAACAAAACAGGTTACGTCCTGTGTGCCATCGTATGGATTGCAGCCATTGCAGGCGTTTTGCTCAAGGCCTTATGGATCACCTGCCCCAAATGGGTATCTTCCGCACTGTACATCGGAATGGGATGGCTGTGCGTGCTAGCTTTTGTGCCGATCTTCCACCATCTTCCGCGTGCAGGCTTTGGATGGCTTCTGGCCGGAGGCATTATCTACACCATCGGAGGTGTGATCTACGGTCTGAAGCTGCCTTTGTTCAATGCCAGACACAAGAACTTCGGTTCACATGAGATTTTTCATATTTTTGTGATGCTCGGAAGTGCATGTCACTTTGTAGTGATGTACTGTTTCGTAGCACCCATGCCTATCTAAAGCAGCAAAACAGCCCGACTCACTCCTCACAGGAATGAATCAGGCTGTTTTTCTGTGCTGCCGTCAATTGTTTGATGGCGTATTCTCTTCGCATGGCCTCTTCTTTCGTCAAAAATGCTTCGTAATACACCAGTTCCACCGGCCTGTGACTTTTCGTATATTTTGCTCCTTTTCCGGCGTTGTGATTGGACACACGCCTGTCCAGGTCATTCGTCCATCCCGTGTACAGACTCCCGTCTCTGCACCTTACCATATATGTATAACTGTACTTCATTTTCCCTCCCTGTAAACGTTCTATGTAAAAGGCCGCCGACAGCGCCTGCAGCCTTCCTATATGATCAAGCAATCGACAAACCTCGTATTTCACTCAAAAACATACCGAATGTAATTGTTTCGATTGCGTTTTTTCGGTCTGCCGTATACTTTATTATACGTCAGCTATCCTGATCTGTGAATCAAAACGTTACTGTTCACTCCGTTCACAGTAACATCAAAGCTTATGGAAGATACGTGATTGGGTCAATGGGTGTTCCATCCTTGCTCATTGCAAAATACAGATTTGTGCCCTCCACACTGTAATATTTCGTCGGCTGTGCAACATATCCCAGAATCGTTGACTGTCCGACCGTCTGCCCTTCCTGCACAAGAACATTCTCAAGCTGTCCATAAGAAGCACGGTATCCATTCCCCATATCCAATGTAACCGTTGTACCGGTCTCCGCATCCTCACGAACCGATTCTACCGTGCCATTGGCCGCCGCCAGCACCTCAGAACCTTCTGCAGCGGAAATTACGATTCCAGGACTATATTTGTAAACATCCAGTGTTGGATAATAAATCGTCTGATCCATGCTGTAATCCAACAGCACATCACCGGACAGCGGCCAGATCATCAGGGTATCCTCTGTAAAATCCACGACCGGAATCGCTGCTGCCGCCGGTTCCTGTTCCATTTCCACTGTCTCCTGCGGTATTTCTGCTTCTGCGGTCTCCCACTCTGCCGTTTCGCTGTCCGCCTGTGCCAACTCCTCCGACGATGAATCCAGCTGTGCATCTTCCGTCATCTGAGCTTCCACCTGTGATGTATCCGCATCCACCATAGGCTCCTCTTCCTCCTCAGAAAACTTCGCCTGCTCTTCTTCCCACTGTGCTTCTTTTTGCTGTGCCAGCTCCTTTTGCTCTCTTCCTTTACTACCGGACTGGTATACCGTAATTCCCAGTGCCACAATCACCGCCAAAAGTGCCCCATTCACAACAATTCGTATGGTTCTTTCTTTTCTCGTCATATTCTTTCACCTCTGCTTTTATCAATTTCCTGCATTTGTAGTATTAGCATTGCCAGAATATACGAGTCTATTCAGTGAATTTCCATCCCGGGAAAATAATATGTGAGAATCTCTATGTAATTTTGTCCTTCTTTTGCCATCACACCGGCACCATACTGACTCAAGCCAAGTCCATGTCCCGTTCCCTTACAAAAAATACGAAGCTTTCCATCCGTCTTTTTCACAGAAAATGCACTGGAAGGCAGCTCAAGCTGCTTTCGCAGCTGCTCCCCTGACATCAGTTCTCCTCCCACACGGACCTCCATTACATAACCGCTGCTGTCTTTTGACACAATCGAAATATTTTTCTGAAAATCTGTGGGATAGTCAAATGTCTGCAAAAAATTCTCTGCATTCCGATCCTGAAGACTTTTCACAGAAGCGAGATACGCATAGGAACTGTCATGCAGAACTTCTTCTCCGCTTCGTGTATGCCCGCTGCTTACCTGATGATACGGAACCCATCGTGCTTCCTCTTTCCAGGTAAGAATCTCTCCAGCAGCCTGTGCAGCCTCCTGATAAATGCCATAATTTTTCAAAAATTTTTTCCGGGCTTCTTTGGCAGAATAATACACTGCCAGGTTTTGATACAGCTCCTTTCTCTGTTTTTCATCCATTCCCGCCGCTTCATAATTGGTCCGTGCCAGAACCGTCTGTGCCTTTATCAACTCAGCAGGAGCCTGTTCACTGATCTGCGCCCCAACTGCCAGCGGGACATAACGTTCACAGGCCGTCCGACAGCCGCCAAAACATTCTGCTCCTGACAGAGCCAGGACTGCCAGAAACGGCAGAAACAGAGACATCCCATAAAGGTACGCAAGAAAAACAACAAATTTCTTCATGATTCCCATCGTTTTTCTCTTTCAGAATAGTCTATGTAAAAACAAGCCTTTTCTATGCATTTTTCTTTTCTTATGTATACAGCTTTCGTATAAATATGATATAATATCGTGAGATATTTTATTACACAGCTGATTTCTGCATGGACTGCAGAAATCAGACACTATAATCTGTAATATTGGAGGAAGAAATGAATATAATCATTGTTGGCTGCGGCAAGGTCGGAAGCACTCTGACCGAACAGCTGAGTAAAGAAGATAACAGCATCTGTGTCATTGATCAGAACCCAGATGTCGTGCATTATCTGACATCTGAATACGATGTCATGGGAATGGTTGGAAATGGCTCCAGCTACAGCGTTCTGGCTGAGGCAGGAATCGAAGATGCTGACCTGCTCATCGCCGTAACAGAATCTGATGAGCTCAACCTCTTATGCTGTGTCATTGCAAGAAAAGCCGGAAAATGTCAGACCATCGCCCGTGTACGCAATCCGGTATACAGTGAAGAACGAAAGTTTCTCCAGCAGGAACTGGGACTTTCCATGATCATCAATCCGGAATTTACCGCGGCAGTCGAGATTTCGCACCTACTTTGTTTTCCCAATGCCCTTGGCATTGATACCTTCTCCAGAGGAAGAGCGGAAATGCTTCGTTTCCGTATTCCGCAGGACAGTATCCTGCATAATCTGGCACTGAAGGATTTCTCTTCTACCTTTCGCTGCGATGTCCTGATCTGTGCCGTTGACCGCGACAATCAGGTCTATATTCCTTCGGGTGATTTTGTTTTGAAATCAGGAGATATTATTTCCATTATCTCCGCCAGACAAAATGCGGTAGAATTTTTCCGCAAAATCCGCATCAAAACCACTCAGGTCAAAAATACCATGATTATCGGCGGCGGCAAGATTGCGATCTACCTGACAAAAATCCTTACAAAACTTGGCATTTCCGTCAAAATCATTGAACAGGATTTAAAACGCTGTGAAATACTCAGCGAAGCGCTTCCGGATGCCACGATCATTCATGGAGACGGCAGCAAAGAAAATGTGCTGATGGAAGAGCGCATTGACCAGATGGATTCCTTCATTGCCATGACTAACTTTGACGAGGAGAATATCCTTCTTTCTCTTTTTGCCAAGAAAAAAGTCCGAAGCAAGGTTGTCACCAAAATCAATCGTCTGCAGCTGAATGAGGTCATCCATAATCTGGATCTGGACAGCGTTGTTTATCCCAAACACCTGACTGCACACCGCATCCTTCAGTATGTGCGTGCAACAAAAAATTCCATCGGAAGCAACGTCCAAACCTTATACCGCATGTATGACGATCGTGTAGAAGCTCTGGAATTTAACATTCACGAAAACCCGAGACTTACCGGAATCCCTCTTGCAAAGCTGAATTTAAAATCAGATCTGCTGATCTGCTGTATTACCCGCGATGACAAGGTCATCATCCCCGGCGGTCAGGATAAGATTCTCCCGGGAGATACTGTTATCGTTGTAACCACAAGACTGGGACTTCAGGACGCCCAGGATATCATTCAAGATTAGGAAAGTAGTAGTTATGAATTACGCAATTATACGATATATACTCGGTGTAGTTTTAAAGTTCGAAGCACTGTTTCTGTGTCTTCCTGCCGCAGTAGGATTTATCTACAATGAGAAAACAGTTTTTTCTTTTTTAATCTCTATCCTGCTGTGCCTCGCTGTCGGAGTTGCATTAAGCTGGAAAAAGCCTGAAAACTCTGTTTTTTATGCTTCCGAAGGTTTTGCAGCCGTATCACTGAGCTGGATCGTACTGAGTATTTTTGGTGCGCTTCCATTCTGTATCAGCAGAGAAATTCCTTCTTTTACCGATGCACTGTTTGAAACCATCTCCGGTTTTACAACAACAGGAGCCAGCATCTTAAGCGATGTCGAGTCTCTGTCCCATTGTACTCTGTTTTGGAGAAGCTTTACGCACTGGATTGGCGGTATGGGAGTTCTTGTATTTATACTGGCCGTCTTTCCCATGAGCGGCGGCTACCATATGTACCTGATGAAAGCAGAAAGCCCGGGACCTTCTGTAGAAAAGCTGGTTCCCAAGGTAAAAAATACCGCTATGATTTTATATGGCATTTACACTGCCATGACGCTGCTTGAAATCATTCTTCTGTTTGCCACAGGTATGCCGCTGTTTGATTCACTCACACTGTCCTTCGGTACGGCTGGTACCGGCGGATTCGGTATCCGAAACGACAGCATCGGCGGATATGCCCCGCACCTGCAGGTGATCATTACTGTCTTTATGATTTTATTTGGAGTCAACTTTAACGTATATTACCTGATGTTATGCAAGAAATTTCGACAGGTCTTTCACTCTCAGGAAGTGCTCACCTATCTTGGTATCATTCTGGCGAGCGGACTGATCATAGCATTCAATATACGCCATATATTCCCGAACCCGCTGGAAGCTCTGCGCCACGCATTTTTCCAGGTAGGCTCCATTATCACTACCACAGGATACGGCACCACAGACTTTAACATCTGGCCACAGATTTCCAAAACACTGCTCGTCACACTGATGTTTATCGGTGCCTGCGCGGGAAGTACCGGAGGCGGAATCAAAGTATCACGAATCATTATTATGCTCAAAAGTGTCACCAAAGAGCTGTTTACCATTGTCCATCCAAGAGCTGTCAAAAAAATAAAAATGGACGGACGCAGCATTGAACACGACACACTTCGTGCCGTCAATGTATTTCTGGTGGCATACGCTTTTATTTTCTTCTTCTCACTGCTGGCAATCGCATGGGATAATTTTGATTTCACAACAAACTTTACGGCTGTAGCAGCTACGCTGAACAACATCGGTCCCGGTCTGGAGAAGGTTGGCCCTACCGCCAACTTTGCAGCTTTTTCTCCGTTCTCCAAATATGTGCTGATGTTTGATATGCTCACCGGCCGTCTGGAAATCTTCCCGATGCTCATCCTTCTTGCACCAGTGACCTGGAAACGTAAATAAAAATCAAACCCTTTGCTTCTGGAAAAAGATTTTCCGTGGGCAAAGGGTTTTTTATCAGGAAATCAATTCGTACTGCAGCATCTCATAATGCAGTTTGCTTCCCTCCATAATTTCCGGCGGAAGAAGTGCTCTTGCCACCAGTTTATACGGTTCTTCCGGCTGATCCAGTCTCTGAAGGTGTGCATAATCGCCATCAATCTGGACAACTTTATAATCGCATACCAGCAATTCCATCCTGTTTTCCTCCTGTTTTCTTTTTTCTATCTTCTATTTTATATGATAAAAAAACAGTTGACAAGCATAACTGTGTCCGATATAATCTAGAGAAACTGAACAGGCGATGAACTTCACACGAAGTCATGGTGCCGGGCCGAATTTTCGGCAGCAGATGAAAGAGCGGACATCTGTGGGACAGTAACATGTTTCACAGGTGTTTTTTTATGCCTTGTGAACATGCAATTTTACTTTAAAAAGCCATAAGATAATAAAAAATGGAGGTTATTTTATGACAGAACAAAAAATTGTAAACAGGCTTTCAACAGTAGGAATCTTCGGCAATATCCTTTTGACAGCATTCAAATTGATTGCCGGTATCGTGGGACACTCCGGCGCAATGGTTTCTGACGCGATTCATTCTCTGTCCGATGTCTTTGCCACACTGATTGCTTTCCTCGGCGTCAAGATGTCGCAGAAAAAAGCCGACAAAGCACACCCCTATGGCCATGAGCGCCTCGAATGCGTGGCTTCCATGATTCTTGCAGCCATCCTGCTCTTTACCGGTCTCGGAATCGGAGCAGCAGGACTGCAAAAGATTACAGCCGGCAATTATGATCAGCTTGCGATTCCAGGTGTCATTGCACTCACAGCAGCCATCGTCTCTATTGTTGTCAAAGAAGCCATGTTCTGGTATACGCGCCATTATGCGAAAATACTAAACTCTGCAGCCTTTATGGCTGACGCATGGCATCACAGATCGGATGCACTCTCTTCCATCGGCTCTCTGATCGGTATTGCAGGCGCCATGCTTGGATTTCCGGTTCTGGATCCGATTGCCAGCGTTGTCATCTGCATTTTCATCCTGAAAGTAGCGTATGATATTTTTCTGGATGCCCTGAATAAAATGCTCGATACCTCGTGCAGCGAAGAGTACGAAAATAAAATCAGCAATTATATTGCCCAGCAACCGGGAGTTGTCCATCTGGATATGCTTCGTACCAGAATGTTCGGCAACAAGGTCTACATAGATACAGAGATTTCTGTGGATGGAGATCTTCCACTTCGAGACGCTCATGACATTGCACAGCATGTACATGACGGTGTCGAACACAATTTTGACAACATCAAACACATTATGATTCACGTAAATCCCGCAAACGAATGATGAAAAGCCCCTGTCATCCAGTTTTCAAACGCTCTGATGACAGGGGCTGCTTTTTTATTTATGAAATTCTATTGTATATTCTATCGTCTTTGCTTCTCCTGCCGGAAGTACCTGCTCGCCCGCCTTCTCCTGCAAAGGACCCGCAAATCCATCGTTATCGGTACGACCATACCATGGCTCCAGACACACAAAATTTCCTTCCGGTTTTGACCAGATTCCGACATAAGGAAATCCCACACATTCCAAAGTCACGTAAGGCGTTTTATCCGGTTTGGCGATGCGCACTTTCTCAATCTGCGATTCCTCAAAGATCAGCGCATCCTTATCAAACAGATTTCTGGCAATCGGATAAAAACCGTTCTCCAGCTGCAGACGATACGTTCTCTCCCGCACAGCAAGCCCTGTAGATGGGTTCAAAAGAATGTACTCTACCGTATCCTTTTGCGGAAATTCCAGATAATAGTCCGATCTGTCCTCGGTCTCTTTCGCCGGGGTCCGAAATCCCGGATGCCCGCCAATCGAATACAGCATCTCTTCACCGCCTTTATTTTTGATTTCCCACTGTACTTTCACCTTTCTTGGAGATGCAGAATCCAGAAAGTGTGTGACGTACAGTTCAAAATCAAAAGGATAAATTTTTCTGGTATCCTCCGTCGCCTTCAGGCAGTGCGTCACAGACTGTCCATCTTCTCTCACACAAGAAAATTCCATATCACGTGCAAACCCATGCTGGGTTTTCATCTGATATTCCTTTCCCTGATAGCGATACACACTTCCTGCAACCTTTCCCACGAAAGGAAACAGAATCGGTGCATGGCGATTCCAGACAGCCGGATCGGCATCCCACATTCTCTCCGTTTCATTTTCCTTGTCAAACACACTAATTAATTCTGCACCGCTGTCAGCCACTGTAACCTTCAGTATCTCGTTTTCCAATACATGTACACTCATACTACATTCTCCTTTGTCTTGTGAAATATTGTTAGATATTTTTCTGGCAGATATCCTGCAGACAGCATTGACCGCAATATGGTTTTGTTCGTGCTGTACAAACATCACGTCCATGATACACCAATCTGTGACAGAAGTCACTTCCTTCTTCCGGAGGAATGATCTCCCACAAAGCCATTTCGACTTTCTTCGGATCCTTAATTCCATCCACCAGACCGATTCGATTCGTCAGACGGATACAATGCGTATCTGTAACAATCGCAGGCTTTCCAAATACATCCCCCATGATCAGATTCGCACTTTTTCTTCCCACGCCCGGAAGTTTCAGCAAAGCCTTGAAATCATCCGGTACTTTTCCGCCGTACTCATCACGCAGCAGCTTCATACATCCACTGATATCCCTGGCCTTACTTCTGCCAAGTCCGCAGGGACGCACAATCGCCTCAATATCTTCCACCTTTGCATCAGCGAGAGCTTCTGCACTCGGATACTTTTTATACAAATCTTCCACGACAACATTCACTCTGGCATCGGTACACTGAGCCGCAAGCCGAACACTTACCAAAAGCTTCCATGCCTCATCATAATCCAGCGTACATCCTGCATCGGGATATTCCTTCTTCAGGCGCTCAATCACTTCCAGCGCCAACTCTTTTCTGGTCATACTGATTCCCCTTTGCTTTTTATTCCCTTTTACTTTATCACTTCAGGGCAATCAGGTAAAGCATTTTCTCAAATCTACTCTTCTGTATACTGTTCTTTTGCAAATTTCATGCCATAATCATACATTTTATAGCAGAGTTCTTCTGTGATCGTTTCAAAACAATCCAACATGATTTCAATATCAGGGTCATCATCAACTCCAAGTTTATCATAAACCCGATCCTTCGCCCCATAAAGCCTTTCAGAGCATTCAAACATTTTTCCTTTTTTAAATTCATTGTGCACTCCCAGGACATCGCTCATGGCAGCTGCCTCATCTGTTATAAATCCATTCATCAATTCATAAATCATCTTTTTAAATTCCTGGCTATCCTTGTTCATAAGTTTCCCCTTTCTTTTCGACCTTGTAGTAATTTTTGTAGCTCGCTATTACAATATTACACTTAATCCCTCTCAAAAATCAATATATTTGCCCACGATTCCTGTTAAACTTTTCGACACATTTCTACATTAACACTTTGTTTTTACATAGTTTTTTCTTATATTCCATTTTTCGACACCGTCAACTGACACATATCTGCACTTTAAGAAATCGCAAAAAAGAGACGAAATCATTTACGTTTCATGTAAATATCTTTCGTCTCTCGTATTTATGCCATTATTTCCAGACCGTATCTTCTATACCAATATCTTTTCCTCTGAAAACAGGATTGATTCCCTGTTTTCTCTGTTGCTCATAATTCTTCAGTGCTTTCATCGCAATCCCGCCAAGCAGGAAGATGGAAATAATATTGATGATTGCCATCACGCCCATGGTAATGTCCGCAATATTCCACATCAAAGAAAAATCCGCCTGCGCTCCCAGGAAAATTGCCACAATACAAGTTACGCGGAATGCATTCAGCAAAACCTTACTGTTTTTGATAAACAAAATATTCGACTCCGCATAGTAGTAATTTCCCACAAGACTGCTGAATGCAAACGCAAAAATAGAAAATGTGATAAAGTGAATGCCCCATTTCCCCACATTTGCGCTGATTGCAGCCTGTACATAAGGAATGCCGTCCAAGACACCGCTCTTGCCTTCAATACCGGACACAAGCAGCATCATCGCTGTACTTGAACAGATCAGAAGCGTATCAATAAACACAGAGATTACCTGCACCAGTCCCTGTTTTACCGGATGATCCACATCGGCAGACGCAGACGCATTCGGCGCACTTCCCATTCCGGCCTCATTGGAAAACAGACCTCTCTTAATTCCAATCACCACAGCACTTCCGGCCATACCGCCTGCCATCGCCTGAAAATCAAACGCATTTTCAAAAATCACGGCGAACACATGCGGCAGCTGTCCGATATGCATCACCATCGTTACCAGTCCGATCAGAATATAAATCGTTGCCATAATCGGAACGATCACAGAAGTGATAAACCCGATTCGGTGTACCCCTCCCCAGATGACTGCTGCGGTAGCAGCCGCCAGAATGATTCCAAGAATCATCGGGATATTCGTCTCGGAATAATTCGGGATATAGTACTCCAGCGAGGAAGACATGTTAAACGCCTGAAGCCCGTTAAACCCATAGGCAAAACAGATAATCAGAGCAATGGAAAACAACACGCCAAGCCACCGCTTGCCCAGTGCCTTCTGCATATAGTAAGAAGGGCCGCCTCGAAACTGTCCGTTTTCTTCAATCTTGTAAATCTGCGCCAACGTACTTTCTACAAAGGCAGACGCCCCACCGATCACTGCCATCAGCCACATCCAAAACACCGCTCCCGGCCCTCCGGCAGCGATTGCTGTCGCAATACCCGCAATATTTCCGGTTCCCACACGGGACGCCGTGGAAATCATCAATGCCTGAAAAGAAGATACTTTTTTCTCGCCGTCTTCGCTCTCCGGAGCCTTTTCCAGCATGCATTTGATGCCATCCTTCAGCAGACGCAGCTGCACTCCTTTTGTCCGCACCGTAAAGTACAAGCCAACTCCTACCAATAAAATCAGCAATATATACGTGTACATTGCATCATTGATTGCCGTTAATACTTGATTCATTTGTTTTCCCCCTAATGTTATTTAGTATAGACCAAACCAGACGTTCTATTCTTAACAAATTCCAAACTCTGGTTTAAGTTGATTATACAGGAAAAACAATACAAGTTCCACAGGATTTTTATGACAAAGTCATGATAAATAAGAATACAGATTACTGTTCACAGCAACGAATACAGCTACTTTCGATCAAGAAGCGTCACACTAAAAATTAATTTCAAGCCCTGTCTTTAACTGCTGCACGCAGTCTCCCAGTTCTTCATGTAGAATCTGATAAGCACGCTCGCCAGTGCAATGACCAGTATAAATCTTCTCAATACCCGTCTGCCTAACTCGCTCCGCAAACGCACTCACTTCATCATCCGCCATCTTAAACAGATGAAAGCCACCAATCATGGCATAAATCTTTTTGCCTGGATATGTCTCCTGAATTTCCCGGATAATGTTGTCAGCTCCTCCATGGGAACAGCTATTAAATACTACAATCCCCTTGTCCGTCTCAAACACAAGACTCTGCTCATGTGAAAAGTCATCCGGACGCAGACGCCCGTTTTTCTTCATATAAAGGTTTGCTTTTCGAGCAATTTCCATAAAATCACCGCCCTTATGCGGAATCAGGCGTACGCCCTCACAGATTTCGTAATCACCTTTGGCGTACACAATCCGATCACGATACTTCTCCAAAATTCCTTTTTTAATGCCTATGTATTTTGAAAAAATCCATTTCTTTCCATAACAATTCTCCCCACATCCATCACGCAGATAAAACTTCGCCTTTGCATTCTTCTGAAAAAACTCCTCCATACCATCGGCATGATCGTAGTGCGCATGAGACAGCACCGCATAATCTACCGTAGAAAGGTCAAGTTTCAACTTCTCTGCATTGCGGGAGAAGTTGGAGGAAGCTCCGGTGTCCAGGAGGATGGTCTTGCCGTTGTATTGGATGAGGATACTCAGGCCCCATTCCGGGGTGAGATTGTTGGCGGGGATGTTGTCGATTAGAATTGTTGCTTGCATGATGTTGTCCTTCCATCAAGTATAAAAATAATAATTCTTCCACTATGATTCTATTAACAGAAACATAAAGTATTGCAGACACCATAACTCTCTTTAGATTCCATTATGATTCTATTGATATCTTTCAGAGCACCAGTTTACAACTTTTTTAATATTTTAGAGAAATAAAAAAGATACAAACCCCATCTCTTATTATATAATTAAGCCAGCAAACAAAAAAATACAGAAAAGAGATGAGTTCATATCTACCGCTTATTATACCTGAAAAATTCTATTTTTAATAGACTGTTTTTCTATTTTCGTAATTATTTTTCTGATGCTACAAAACCTACTGCCAGATCTGATAAAAATAGTGAAGAACTATATCTTATCAGAATTCAAAAAAGTTCAAAAGTTGTGAACTGGTGAATAAAAATATTTTTTATGTTTCTATTAATTAGAATACACCATCATTTAATAATTCACAATGACTAAATTTATTCTGTTAGATTTTTACAATTGAAAATATTAAACACATTTTACATTTCACTATGATTCCATTAACCTTCCCCTAACTCTTACCAGAAAATATCCCTGCTTTATATTCCACTTTGAATCTATTAATACTCCGTTTTCTTTGGACGACCTTTCTTATATTCTATCTTTACATTCCACTTTGGTTCCATTAATGCTCATTGCGGATTATCTGACACATCATGTCTTCCGGACTTTACATTCCACTTTGGTTCCATTAATGCAAGTAGTATGCAACATGAAAATTAACAATTAAAAACCTTTACATTCCACTTTGGTTCCATTAATGCCAGAAAGCTCCTTCTCTTTTTTCTGCTGCAAGTACCTTTACATTCCACTTTGGTTCCATTAATGCAGGCTTCGCGTAATCATTATTGGAAACTAAACAGCCTTTACATTCCACTTTGGTTCCATTAATGCTTTTTCTTGTACATGCAACATAGATTTATCTTCTCCTTTACATTCCACTTTGGTTCCATTAATGCCATGCCGGAGATGCCATATTGTCCGTGCTGTCAATACTTTACATTCCACTTTGGTTCCATTAATGCGGAGGCTGCTCGAGCTGTTCTGGATGCAGCAGTTGTGCCTTTACATTCCACTTTGGTTCCATTAATGCTATCAGTGGTAAGTGGACAGAACGGAACAAGCCTCTTTACATTCCACTTTGGTTCCATTAATGCGAAAAGCAATCGCAGATATTAGAGTTTCATTTTCCTTTACATTCCACTTTGGTTCCATTAATGCCGCGTTCAAAACGAAAGAGAAGGCACAGGAACTTGTCTTTACATTCCACTTTGGTTCCATTAATGCCAAAGAGCTGAAGCCAAAAGAAATCATGGGGGACTGGGCTTTACATTCCACTTTGGTTCCATTAATGCTGAACGATTGAATCCGATTGCTTATAAGTATAAGGTCTTTACATTCCACTTTGGTTCCATTAATGCGGTACTTACAAAGCAGATGCCCTTAACATTTGCCTACTTTACATTCCACTTTGGTTCCATTAATGCACAAATAAAGCATGAAAAGAAAGCTAAAAAATCACCTTTACATTCCACTTTGGTTCCATTAATGCGATTACTGGGTTTATCTCCAGAGCAGGTACGATTGACTTTACATTCCACTTTGGTTCCATTAATGCATAGTTCCATGATTCATGGGATGTAAGCAGAGTAACTTTACATTCCACTTTGGTTCCATTAATGCGCAGTTCCAGCTCACGAATGTCATTGTTTAATTTTCTTTACATTCCACTTTGGTTCCATTAATGCATAGAGGATTAATTGTTTGTGAAGAAGTTCTATTAACTTTACATTCCACTTTGGTTCCATTAATGCGTTATTGCAGCTTTGATTTTAATTACTGTTTTTCTCTTTACATTCCACTTTGGTTCCATTAATGCACTGTTGATGTTAATGAATTATATAAACAAATGTCTTTACATTCCACTTTGGTTCCATTAATGCCCGTATCTTAAGAATAGCTCCATTCCCAACTATTTTCAAGGTCTTTTTGTCAACCTAACTATTTTTACGTAATAATATTTTACATATTTTTATCTTTCTTTCATTTTTTACTTCTATTGCAGGATATGCATTTACTGTCGACCTACTGCAATTTTTGCACTATTGCAAGTCGACAATTTTATATATACACATCCAAGCAAGCCATCACAATAAAAAATCTGTTTTATCATCCACCTTTCCCCAAAATTCTTTATCCAACCATTTTTGCTGCCTACTTTTAAAAATGATAACCGAATCCAAATTTTCGTCAATATATTTTCCCAGTTCCTGCTGCAACTTTGCTAATTGCGGTTTTGAAATTTCTCCTTCAAAAACAGAATTCTGTATATGTGATAAATATTTTTTACAAATCTTAAAAATCCTTGACCATCTTCTTTGTCCATTATCATCCTTACTGATATCATATACCAACACTACATACATATCCTCACCACCATATCTTAAATCCTTCGTATTCTTTCTCGCCAATTAAATGCTTAATCAGTTTATATGCTTCGAGTCGAATTAAATACTGATACGAAACCTGTCTTCCCAGTTCTTTATGCATAATCGTTTGTTTCAATTTCTTTTCAAACTCCGTCACAATAATCTTTGATGCCTCTTTCTTCAAATGCAGAAAATTTAATTCTTCCGTGAAACTGTCTTCTGTAATTTGGTTTCTGTTCAACAGCGAAAAAATCAAGCGATCTCCAATTAATGGTTTAAACACTTCCGATAAATCCAAACAAAGCGAATATCTCCTTACTCCTGGCTCATGTAAATAACTAATAGTTGGATTTAACTGTGTATGATAAATTTCACTTAAAGTCTTAGAATAAATGAGAGAATTAACAAAAGAAATCAATGAATTTATCATATTATCCGGTGGATGCATAACTCGTTTTTCAAAATTAATTTCTTGATTAACAATAACATTCCAAGACGCATAGTATTGCCTGCGAACATTCCCCTCAATTCCCATCAACTCTTCTATACATTCACATTTTGGAATTTTGCGCCGTAAATAATCAATCTCTTTCATATATTCAGAAACATCTTTGCCTCGGCTATTATAATATCGAAGATTACGATAGATATTGTCCACGGCTGCTTCAATAAATTTTCTTGCAATCACTATCCGCTTCTCACTTTGAGTATAATGTTCCACTTGCTTCACCAGCAACTGCCCTGCCAAAAGGCTTTCCTTCGGATAATAGCTTCCCGTATAAAAATTGTAATAATTGAAAAAATGCATCGGTATTCCATACTGAGAAATATAATTAATAAATGCTGTATTTATAGTCATTTCCGACATTACATAAATATCACTAATTCTCTCGATTGGAATATCCCGCTTTTCACCTTCATATGATGTAAATCTAAGAGTATTATCTTTTCTTTTTAAGTCCCCATTATTGTATACATAAAAACTCTGTTTCATATAATCTCCTTATCATCAAATACAACACAAATCAAAATATGCACAATTTTTACAAATTTTTTTCTTTTCAAATTGAGGTGGAACTGTTTTTTCACAAATAGCAATAATCTCTTCTATTACCCTATCCAATTCCTTTTCATCCGCTTCATCCAAATCCACTTCCAAATTTTTCTTTAACAGAGGATAATCTATTTGAGCATTAAGATTTTGCACACCTCTTTTTTTCAGATAATACAGATAATATTTCACCTGCCATATTCCAGCTTCTTCAATTGATTTGCTTTTCTTGATTTCATGCAGTTTGCGATGACCTTTTATAAAATCAATATTAATTGTATTGTCGATGTTAATATGCTTCTCGTCTCTTCGATATCTATTCTCATCCAATAATTTTCCCAGCATTACATTTTCATTCGTATGTTCCATATTAATGTCGTTGCAAAAATACCAGAGTTTACGTTTACATACAAAATAATAATACACCATTACCCCTGTAACGTTTTCTTTCATTCACGGTCCTCCCTAGAAAATCATAACCTCTTCATATTCTTCCTTATAATTAAGAGGGTAAAATCCTTTTTCATCATAATGACATTCCATTATCGGAATTTCTTCATGTTTACTCACCCGAACTTTTCCAAAGTCTTCCCAGGCTTTTTTCTTATAAATATTAAATTCATATTTAGGAATCGAAACTACAAATCCTCTTAATATCTCCTGCAAATCAATCCTTTCCTTTAGAAGTTCCAAAAATTCTTCCCGTTCGCAATTATCCCGATTCTTAAGATTTTCTTCAATGGTCCGTAATCTCTCCTGCGCCTCTTCAATTGCTTCCATGTTTTCTTTATAAACAGACTTTGGGACTACATTCTCCGTCAAAATTGTTCTTAAACGCTGCTCATTCTTATCAAAGCACCCAATTTTTAAATTTTTTAAAAATCTAAGAATATTTTTATACTCTTTCACGAAATCACTACGTCTCATATTTTCTGTTGTAAAAAAACGATTAATCAACTCTGTTTTCTGTTGTTCACTCAGCCAGCCATCCACTTCCTCAAGTGCTTTTTCAGAATATTCATATAACACAGGATCTATAAATCCACGATTTCCTCTCTTTACATCTGAGCCATCACAATAAACAAAACAATTATAGCTATTTAATGGCTTCTTTCCTTTTCGATTGCATCTTCCCATGCGCTGAAATAATCCACTCAGTTCAGAAAGCTCCGTAAACAAATAGTCAAAATCAATATCTAGACTCACTTCTACCAATGAAGTACTAATCCATATGCCATTTCTTTGATCTAATACGGGATTCCCCCACTCATCCAATACAATCTTTCCATTTTCTTCCTGAAAAGTTTTTCCAAATTCTATTATTTGATTTTCCAGTTGTTTTCTATCTGCCTTTGTAAAACGGCTATGAAATATATACAATTCCAAACTGTCGTCTTCTTTTTGTAACTCATCATAAAGTGCCTGAGCTTTTTTGATTGTATTGCACACCACAAGTATCTTATTTCCTGCTTTTCTTTTTTGGTTAGCATAATAACAATTTTTAATATCTTCAACGGACAAATTTTCTTTTTTTACACATACAGAATGTCGAATATCTCCCGACGTAAATTGTTGTTCTACAAACGGAATTTTAGCATCACGAATCAAAAAATTTTTTATAAATGGCGCCAACGTTGCCGTCACTATTGCTATCTTACCACCTAATTTATATATTTCTCCAAGTCCAAAGACTAAATATGCCAGCATGTCCGGACCATACATCTGAATTTCGTCAATAACGATTTTAGAATAGGAAAGTGTTGTTAACATCATTTCATATCCTTTATACTTGAATACAAAGTGAAACAACTGATCCATTGTAGAGATATTCAACGGCAAAGATAAATTTTTCCCACGATCATAATACTCCATAATATCCAATCCATTTGTGTGATCTTTGTAATATTGCAAAGATTCCGAATGGAGAATAGCCAGTCGTTCATCTAACTTTTGCTTATTGAGGATGTTTTCTTCTATTCTGTCATAAATAGCATTAATCGCAGTTCTGATAGGAAGAACAAAAAAGCTTTTACTGTTTCCCATCCACAACAATCCTGCCTCTGTCTTCCCCATCCCAGTTGGTGCCAACGCAATAATATTATTATCTCGATTTTCCATACAAAAGTTCTGCAATTGATTCCAATGACATTCTGAATTTTCTCTCTTCCAACGTTTCATCATATTTTCCATTGCATCTTCCAGAAAATCATTTGGATATTCTATCTGATAACCACCACTGGCACTATAATCACAACGATGCAGAAAACCTTTTAATTGAATCGTTTCCGGATCTAAAATAGCATTTCCTAATATCTCTTGCTTACACCGAACAGGAATCTCATAGCTGTATTCACTAATCAACAATTTTTTAATCAAATCACTTTGACGATATATCACATAATTTTCATCACAATAATCATGATGATATAAAATAGCACATGCAATCTTAATATAATCCTCGGTCGAATAATTATCCGGATTCAAATAATATACAGACAAAATATTATGCGAAACTTCTTTACTCTCATCAAACCTTTTTTTACTTTTTATGCGGGCAGCAAATTCTTCATTTGCCTTTCCATCATCGTGATGCAAACACGTTTCTTTCAAAAGATAAAGTAAATGCTCATCCGTTATATATCCTAATTTTTTCAATAAAGCAGCTTGGTTCCACACATCCTGGCTGTGCTCGCCGATTGTCTTATTTTGTTTTGCACAATAATCCTGTATTTGTTTCATACTAAAACCACCTCAATTCATTTTATAGAAAAAATCAGGGCTACTCTGTTTTCACTCAGAATAGCCCCAATTCTTACAGAAAGTTTACAATATATTGTTTGTCCGTTCCTTGATCAACCCAAACATTGTTGCTTGTCTCTCCGATTTCAAAATAAGACGCATATACAACCGGAACTTTCTTTTCAAAAATTCTTGTTCCATCTACTTTTTTATATTCTTTTCCTAAATAATATCTTGTTCCTGAAATTCCCTTTCCTGAAACCGCTCTGATAGAAATATTGTTATTTACTACATCATAATAGTTTAAATATGCCGAAAATGGACTTCTAACATTTTCTTGTTTTTGTACCAGTTCCACCATTACTGCCTCTTCCACATGTACAAAATCTTCACTACGCCCAAGTGCCTGCAAATTATAAATATTTTCATAAATATCATTCAAAATATCTTTATCTGCACGTACATGCAATACAAGTTCAATATCATCCAATATTTCATAATATTTCAGTGATTTTGTCAATGTTCGGAATTTGGCAACCGGCTTTTTATAATGTTCTTCCTCATAAAGAGCAACTTTTTGTTTATATTCTTTTTCCTGCTCTTTTATTTCTTTTTCATGTTTTGCCGCTTCACTGTAAGCTTGACTACCCTTTTCTGCTTTCTTTTTTTCAGCTGCTGCCTTTTCCTTTTCTGCTTTATACTCAGCCAGTTTCTGCTTGTATTCACTCTTTTTCCATTCAGCAAGCTGTGCTCCCAATGCCCTTAATTCTCTATATTCTTCAAGCAATTGTTGATTATGAATTTGAATCGTAATTCCTTTTAAAAAACTATTTCCCTGAGATTTCTTTGCTTCTGCCACTTTTTCAAATGCACTCGACAGCATTATCTCATTTTTCATCTTCACCAGAATTCCTCTATCATCCATGGTCGAATTCAAAAAGCAGTAATCAACATACGGCTTTTTATGCATAGAAGCATATTTTCCCTGGATGCTAACATCCATAGGTTTATACTCCGTATAACCACATATTGCATGTAAAGCACCTATTACGGTTGAAATCGGCGGCAAAGGATATGTCATCTTATTTTCCATTGTTTCTTCGCGCCGGTAATTAGCACTTGTCTGATGCAGTTTAATTCTTAAGGCTTTCATTTTTTCACTCACCTCTGCTCATCATCCCAAATAATATTCGGAAACTTCTTTACGCAGATTATCAAAAAACATACAAACAGATGTTGTTCCCAACTCCGCTTCAATTTCATCATCATTTTCGAGAAGATTCCCCTTCATAAGTCCTGCATGAAATCCTTTGCTTAATTTTTCTTTTAAATCAGATGATAAAACCAAGTTTCCTTCATGTACCTGAACAACATTTTCAAAATAGTGTGTTTTTCTTTCAGACAAACCACCTACAACAAAAACAGGTTCTGCGTTATCCAGATTTCCTTTCACCGTAAGCGACAGATTTTCTACTGCATCCAACAAAGCACATACTCTCGCAACTTTTTCTTGCTGATCTGCCTCTGCCTGGAAATTTGCATCTTTTCCAACCATTTCAAGATCAATCGTCATGCTATATATTTTTAAGGATTTTTCATATTCATACTGATACGGCATCAATCCGGCACCACCGCCATTTTCCTGCACTGAAATTCCATTTGCTTTCGCATAATTAGATGCCAGATACAAATTATTATGAAAACGAGTTTCATTGACAAAGTGTTCTGCCGAAATAGCGTCTGTAAAATAAACGGAGCTTTTGCGCACATATGTAGTACCTTGTGTACTCATATAACCACCTTCCAGAGCTCTGCAATTTGCAGCATTCAAATTTTCCTCTACTTTTTTCTGTGCAGCTCCATCTTTACTCGTCTGCAGATCATCATACATACCACTTTGTACCATAATCGCATTTTTTAAACTCTCTCTGCTTCTCATAGAATAGATTTTTCTGTTTTTAAATACTTTCTGCACACTGGCAATGTTTCCCAATCCCTCAGAATAATTCGATGTCATATTAGCTACAACAGTTAAAGTCAATGCATTTTTCTTCATATCCCCATTCTCCTTAAAAATTTTATTTATTAACTCTTCTCAGTGCATTCACAAAAGTATATGCCAGTTCCTTATTTTTCTCAAAATCCTCAAATAAATCATATGCAAAATCAAAGCTTTCATCCGCATAATTTGCCAGATTCAAAAGCAAATTATTAAATCTGTCATAATCGCCTAATGATAATGCACTGGTTAATTTTTGCCGGTAAGAGTCCAGTTTATTATCCGCCACTTTATCTTTTTTCTGGACTACCGCTTTTGCGCATGCATAAGCTACTTTTATTCTATGTTCCAAATCCTTATCCCCCTTTATAGCTATATTGAGACCAATCAACTGTTTTACTATGTACTTATAATTATCATCTTTGCTATTTTTATCATTTTTCAACAACCATTCAATCAAGTCATCCAATAATACCAGATTGATTACTGCATCGGTTACTTTTCTAAAAATATCAACCCAATAATTATCCGTTACTTTTATTTTCCTGCAAAAGCACTTGTATTTTTTTCCATCTTCTGACTTTAAACTGTGAAAAATTTTCAGGCTTTCCTGACGAAGATATAATGTTTCAAAATGTGTGTTATCTACATTTTTAACAATCACTTCAATATCGTTTTCAATAAAATCAGGTGTTTCAATGATAAGGTTAAAAAACACCTGACGAGCATCTACACTCCGATTCTCATTTTCTGCTTTTTCCTTCTGTTCATCTATACATTTTTTAAATTGATTTGTCGCACTTATTAGATGTTTTAGTTCTAAATTGTCATTCGCAAAGAAAAATTCTCGCTCTCCATAAAACGCAAAAGGAATAAAATCAAAAATAGGATCATCCTGCCCCACAAAATTTGCCATTTCAAAATTATATCCCATTGCTTTTCCCTTTTTGGGCATATCCACGTAATACCCCAACAATCTGCAGCAATCTTTACTATCCTCAAAAAGCTGGTTAGTGTTACAGTAATTTCGATACAAATTATTCTTATTTCGGAAAGTTTCACGTACAATCTCCTGACGATTTTCATCAATTACTTTCTGAATAATTTCTGCATTTGAACCGTCGTATTTTATCCCTTTGAACAACTTTTTTAGTACCGTATTAGCCGAAAGTTTTTCATTTACTATTTTTATGCTTGATTCATCAGTGTTTCCCGCTTTTAAAATATTTTCTGCCTGCACATGATGCATATCCTCTGGGTATTCTCTTTCTACAAATCCCAGATAATTTTCTTCGGTAATATCCGTTGGATCAAATTCCAGCCTGTCGCTCTCTAAGTTCCAATCTGGCTCCTCTAAAACCTCATCTTCCAAATATTCAAAATACTTCACTAAACCTACAATAGCTGCCGAATATCTCCAATCAAGAGGTTCCACAATTCTTCTTTCTTTATCCATACTTTGTATCCCCCTCTATTGCAATACCCGAACCATTCCAAACCCAGAAGAATGTTTCGATCCAATACCAACTTGATAAAGATATTGTAATATCTGCGGATTCCCACACATTTTAAAAATTCCTGTTGTCGCATCAACATAACGACCATAGTGGTATACTAATACCTTTTTGCAAATAATCGGTTCTATGCTCAAATCTTCTGTCATTGTTTCTGGATATCCCGCGAGTCTTGCCTGGATTTTTAAAACCTGTAATGCTTTTTCTTTAAAATCCTGGTCTTCACAAGTCACAAAACGGTCACGGTTTGACTGTCGATCATGTTCACGGATACATAAACCATTTCCAAGACATGTCTGAAAAAGTACCTCTGACTTTGTGACAATCTGTTCTTTCATCTGATGCACGCCCTTCAATATCATAGCATTTTCATCTGCTAAGGGAAATTTTTTCTTTTTCATCCCTAAAAATGCAGAAAAGAAAATCAACCCTGTTTTATTTCTGTCATCCGCCGAAAACAGAATTTTCATCTGCGGTTTTTCCAAGATGATTTTTTCTTTATGAAATTCAGGCTTGGGAAATACAACAGTAAATGAATAATCTTTTGGTTCTGTTCCGCTAAAGTACTTATCAAAATATTTTCCTTGATTACATATTGTCAAACTGCTTTTCAACCATGACAAAATAATTCGGCGATAATCTAATGCTATTTCCGGTTTTTCGAGATTAAATTTTAATTCTAAACGCATATACTTTTTGCCGATCCATTCTCGACATTCCCTCCTTTTCAAATTTTTATTTTCTTCATATTACCATTACTCTAGGGTTAAATCAATATTTTTTATTTATTTTATACTTTTTTCATATTCCTATTTTATTATCCC
The DNA here is from genome assembly GCA_030536755.1 of Eubacteriales bacterium. Classification (GTDB taxonomy): domain Bacteria; phylum Bacillota; class Clostridia; order Lachnospirales; family Lachnospiraceae; genus JALFVM01. The sequence goes on from JAUNPJ010000009.1 coordinate 61,632, forward strand.
ATACAACCGATACATCCCCAGCATATTCTGGTACATCATCTTCCTTCCCATATACTGCCGGTATGTAGCACTTTTCGTCTTCCCTTCCGCCTTCAACCTCTCCATTTTCCTCTCAATATCCGCATACTCTCTCTGTACCGCCTGCAGCATTCTTTCAAAATTCTCCAGTCTTTTCTCATCCATAAGCAAATCTCCCTCGTAATTTTTCACACTTTTTTCTTATTATACTACAAAAGGTATATACAATAAATGCACATACCTCTTTTTTGTATATAATATTTAATTTTGTAATTTTTTATAACGTTTTCGCCAGCTTTACAATCATCTCTTCACATCGCTCCAGCCCGATCTTCCCACTATTTAATGTGATATCATAATTCTGTGACATTCCCCACATACGATCCGTGTAGTATTTATAATTCAATCTTCTTGTTTTGTCTTTATCAGCAAGACGTTTCTGCGGATTCTGGTCAGTCTCTCCGTACAGCTTCACCACACGCTCGATCCGTTTGTCCAAGTCGGCATGGATGAACACATGCAGACTGTCTGTTCTGTCTCTGAGAATATAGTCAGCGCAGCGTCCCACGATCACGCAGTTTCCCTGCTCTGCCAACTCCAGAATGATTTCTCTTTGTTTCCTCCAGAGATAATCTTCCACGGAAACTCCATTGATTCCCCTTCCCACAAACGCATAGCTGAACATATTTTTTCCGGGTGAATGCTCCCCGCTTTTTTCTACGAATTCCCGTGAAAGGCCTGCTTCCTGCGCAATTTTTTCAATGAGTTCTTTATCATAGAATCGATATCCCATCTGCTCTGCCACCTGTTTTCCAATTGTTCTGCCGCCGCTGCCAAACTCACGGCTGATCGTAATAATTTTCTTCACTGTCCGTTCCTCCTACATCTTATTCACAATGTTTTGATTTGCTTTCACCATAAGGATCAGCGCAGCAGCAAACGCCACTGCTTCCGCAATAGGAAAAGCAAACCATATCAAAAATGACGCATTTTCAAAGGTGCTGAACAGCCATGCCAGCGGAAGCACCACCACACAAAGCCGCAGCAGCGAAGTAATCAGAGAACTTCCCCCGCAGCGAAGCGCCTGAAAAACGCCCTGCAGTGCGATGTTGGCGCCTGCGAATAAAAATCCGGCTGCAATGATACGTGTCGCCAGCACGCACAGATGACTGGTTTCTTCGGTCAGCCCGAAAATGCCGATAAATGGCTCTGCAAAGATTTCCAGAAAGACGATTCCGACCGCCATAATAATCTCGGTATATAAGATTCCGTATTTGATTCCCTGTTTGACGCGCTTTTTATCACCCATTCCATAGTTGAACGATACGATTGGCGTGATGGCATCGCGGAGTCCAAAGGCCGCAAAGAACAGGAACTGCTGGATTTTGTAAAAAATACCGTAAGCAGTTACCGCCGATGCAGACACCATTCCGAAAATGATATTTACGCCGTAAGTCATAAACGACATCAACGCCTGCATGATAATCGCCGGCAGACCTACGATGTAGATTTCTTTGACCATACGTCCTTCCAGTCTCAAATATTTCCAGCCGCTTCGCACCTCTTTGTTTTTTCCATAATGAAAAATCATCGCCAGTGCCATGGACACTACCTGACCGATCACAGTCGCATAAGCAGCACCTTCGATTCCCATTTCCGGCAATCCCAGATAGCCAAAAATCAGTATGGGATCCAACACGATATTTGTGACTGCGCCTGCAATCTGTGCAATCGTGGAATACACCGTTTTTCCTGTAGACTGCAGCAACTTTTCATAAATTGCAAACAACACCATCCCAAAAGACAGGCAGGTACAGATTCTGAGATACCGCGTTCCCATATCCAGTATCACCGAATCTGCCGTCTGACTGCGCAGATAGATTTTGATTCCGAAAATGCCAAACAACAGAAAACAGGCATAAATGATCAAGGACAGGAAAACTCCGTTTCCGGCAACCCGCGCCACCTTGTCCTTGTCGTTTTGTCCCAGATATTTTGCCAGAAGCGCATTCACTCCAACTCCCGTTCCGATTCCAAAAGCGACAACCAGCATCTGCACCGGAAAGGCCAGCGTCAGCGCATTGACCGCATATTCGCCCATATGGACAATCTCCGATGTGTCATGCATTCTTGCTACAAACAGACTGTCTACAATGTTGTAACAGGCCTGCAGCACCATGGATAAAATCATAGGAATTCCCATACTCAGCATAATCCGCTGAATGGGTTCTGTTCCCATTTTGTTCATAGTGACTTTTTGTTTCATAAACTCCTCCTGTAATAATGATTATTTGGAGACTTTTTCGGAAAGCTGCCACAACCATGCCAAAAAGAAAAAAGCGCAAACCCAGTGATCTGGATTTACGCTTTTCGCTACTCGACAATGCCTATTTTATCTCTTTTTTCGAAAAATGTCAAAGGAGTTTTTCTTTTGTTTTAGTTATAATCCCGTTTTCTCAGCAATGAATTTTCTTGCTTTGATTGCATATTCCAATGGGTTTGCTTTCGCTGGATCCTGCTCCGCCTCAACCAGCATGTATCCTTCGTAATTGTTTTCTTCCAGTACCTTGAAAATCGGTTCAAAATCAATGCATCCGTCTCCCGGTACGGTGAAGGTTCCCATTCGCACGCCCTGAAGGAAGCTTAAGTTTTCTTTTTTTACTTTTTCTACGACTTCCGGACGGATATCCTTCAGATGTACATGTTTGATTCTGTCTGCATACTTTGTTACCATTTCCAGCGGGTCTGCGCCACAGTATGTAAAATGTCCGGTGTCAAATAACAGGCTGACATATTCCGGATCGGTATTTGCCATCATTCGCTCTACTTCATCAGGATCCTGTACAACCGTTCCCATATGATGATGGAAGGTAAGAGCGATTCCATATTCCTCTTTGGCAATCTTTCCAAGACGGTTCATGCCATCACAGAAAACATCCCATTCCTGGTCATTCATCACATATTTATGGCCAAATACCGGTGTATTTTCCTGTCCCTGAACGCTGTGGCTCTGCTCGGAAGCTCCGATTACCTTTGCCCCCATCGCTTTCAGAAATTCCAACTGTGCGCGAAAGTCTTTTTCCACTTCCTCAAAAGGCTTTGTAATCAGGAAGGAAGAAAACCACTGATTGCAGATTTCCATTCCGCGAAGCTCCAATGCCTTTTTCAGCACCTCTGGATCCTTCGGGTATTTGTTTCCAACCTCAGAGCCTGTAAATCCGGCCAGTGCCATCTCGCTGACACACTGCTCAAATGTGTTTTCCTTGCCAAGATCCGGCATATCATCATTTGTCCACGCGATCGGCGCAATTCCAAGTTTTACTTTTTCTTTGTTAAACATATGTTACTCCTTCTTCCGGATATTATTGTGCTGCTTCTCTTTCAGCCAAATCCTTCGTAATCTGAGGGAATTCTTTGTCTAACTTATATACGAATAAAATAGCAATAGCAACTCCCCAGATAATTAACGGACCAAATTTGTAAATTCGTTCTATTGTCAGAATCGCAGATGTAGGTTGAACGACGCTTCCTGTTGTAGAACTGATATAACCGCTTGCTGTCATCATTGCAGACATAAGCGCACTCGTAATACCTGTTCCAACCTTAAATCCAAGGCTCGCTCCTCCAAATACAAGACTTTCCTGACGAAAACCATTTTTCCAGTCACCATATTCCACTACATCACCAAGCATTCCAAAAATAGTTGCTGAAAGCTGTGATACGCCAATGGATCGAACCAAAGTAATTCCAAAAAGCCATGCGAAACTATGAGGATTGATAAAAATAAACATATGTGAGACAATTGCAAGAATAGCTCCTGCCAGAGTAATATTTCTCTTTCCCCATTTTTTAATCATTGCAGGAGCTGCCATAGCGCCTAAAATCATAATAATTGTTTCCATAAAGTACAGAACACTGTACATCCAGGAATCATTTTTAAAGATATATTTGCAATAATATGGCAAATCCGTTCCTACAATCGTCATATGGATTACCTGAATAGACCATAAGCCCAGTACACACCAGAAATATTTATTCGTTACAAGCGCTTTCAGATTCTTACCGATTCCTCTTTTTTCTTCTGCCTTTTTCTCATCCGCTTTTACCGTTTCCTCACAGCGGAAGAAGCAGAACAAAAGAAGTGCCAGTGCAATGACAACCCAGATGCACATCGTTTTTACCCATGCAGACTGATCATTACCAAACAGTTTTACCAGCGGCATGGTAAAGGTTACAGAAATAATTCTTCCTACTGGCGAAAGGATCATGCGGAATATGGACAGCAAGTCCTGCTGATAAGAGTCTCTTGTCATCATAGTGGAAAGAGAACCATATGGTACATTGATTGCTGTATATACTACGGTTGTCGTAAGATTGTAGGTAACAAATATATACAATCCCTGTAAAAACTCCGTTGTATGCGGCACCGTAAACAGTAAAATTGCGGAAACTCCATAGGGAATTGCCATCCATAACAGCCACGGCCTGGATTTTCCCCATTTTGATTTTGTTCTGTCGACAATGAATCCCATAATCAAATCAGAACTTCCGTCAAAAACTCTCGATATCAGCATTACCATTCCAATCGTAATAGGTGAGATTCCAGCATAATCCGTATAGAACAATGTCAATAATGTAGAAATCATTCCATACACAATGTTGCAAGCTGTATCTCCGCAGCCGTAAGCAATTCTGGTACTTACGGCTATTTTATTTGTCGAAGCCTGTTTTTTCATGACATTCCCCCTATTTTCCTAGCATTCCTTCATAATTGCTTCTACAGCTGTTTTGGTATCTTTCAGAGGAAACAACTCATATCCTACATATCCCTGATATCCGGAATTTTCCAAGTGTCGAAGCACTTTTTTGTAATTGATCTCCCCTGTTCCCGGCTCATGGCGTCCCGGTGCATCTGCAACATGAATATGTCCGAACTGATCTCCATAATTGGAAATGGTATCACAAATACAGCCTTCATTAATCTGCATATGGTAAATATCATATAAAAGCTTCAGTCTTGGTGATCCAATCAACCTACAGATTTCCGCTCCCATCTGTGTATATTTAAGGAAGTTCCCTACATGATCCGTAGTGATATTTAATGCCTCGAGATTTAAGTTAATTTCTTCTTCCTCTGCCAGCTTTGCACATCTTAGAAGCATATCATACATGCAGCAGAGTTTCACTGTATCCGATAAATCATTGTAGTGATTTACCACGACTCCACCTTCTCCCAATGCATTCGAATGAATCGTCACGCTGGCTGCGCCTACTTTTTTGGCAGCATCTATAGACTGTTTTAAATAATCCAAATATTTTTCTTTATGTTGTGGATCTACCAAAGAATAGTCCGCATCTCCATTAAATCCGCTGATTGCAATACCTGCTTCCTGAGCGGCTTTTCTTGTCTCATCCAAATCACGGATTCTCCAATCCCAAAATTCCACTGCATCAAACCCATCATTTTTTGCAGCCTGAAAGCGATCTTTCCAGTCAAGCTCTGTATAAAGTGTGTCAATACATGCACATTTTTTCAAACTCATTTATTCTACCTCCGCAATTTTTACAGGTCTTCCTTCTTTCAGTGATTTCGTTGCTGCTGCTGCCATTAAAACCGGATAGAGACCATCCATTCCTGTAACAGGAGTTTCTTTGTCATTCAAAACAGCATCTGCAAATGCCTGCATTTCCGATACAAATGCACCTGTATAACGATCCCACATAATAGAATATGTGTTTTGACTGCTAGTACACTGTGCATCAGAAACAACAACTGTATTTGGAACATCATTTTCATTGCGGGCACATCCCTTGGATCCAAATACCTCCACTCTCTGATCATATCCATACACGGCTTTTCTGCTATTGTCAATTGTTGCAATCGCACCATTTTCAAATTTTAAAGTCACCACCGCTGTGTCCACATCTCCAGCCTCACCAATTGCCGGATCAATCAGAACTGCACCAACAGCATGAACCTCTGTCACTTCAGATCCTACAAGAAAACGCGCCATATCAAAGTCATGAATCATCATATCATAGAAAATTCCACCAGATACTTTTACATAGTCAATACATGGCGGCTCCGGATCTCTGGAACTGATTTTAACCATATGCACATCTCCAATTCTTCCAGAGCGAACCACATCATACACACCTTTATGATTATGGTCAAAACGGCGGCAGAATCCAATCTGTAATTTTACCCCTGCTTCTTTTGCTGCATTAATTGCCTGATGAACTTTTGACAAATCGTAATCTACCGGTTTTTCGCAGAAAATATGTTTGCCGGCATGTGCTGCTTCAATAATATATTTCGAATGTGTATCTGTAGAAGAACAGATAATAACTGCTTCGATTTCTTTATCATTTAAAATATCATCGGCATTGTTTGTTACATTTGTAACACCATATTTTTTAACATATGCTTCCGTCTGTTCATTCATAAACGGATCTGCGACGGTTTTAATCTCCAGTTCCGGTACAAACATTGAGATATTTTTGATATGTACCTTACCAATTCTTCCTGCTCCAATAATTCCTACTTTCATGATTTTTTCCTCACTTTCATTTTTTTCCTTTTTCCTTGTTATCTTTGCACCACTGTCTGTGCTTTTGTAACTTTATTCTACCTCTTATTGTGCTTTTTGTCAACACTTTTTCTATTTTTGTTACTTTAGCACATTTTATTCATTTATTTTAGTGTATTTTGCACAATTCCTGAGCCAAAATTTTGGTTTCCTTGTGTGTAATATTACTTTTATTTTTTCTTTTCCGTGTTTTTTATTTCAATTGCACACTATCGCTTTTTATGTTACAATATGCACAAATATCAAAGAAAGAAGTGATTATTATCAAAGGCAGACCAACGATACAAATGGTTGCAGACAAAGCAGGTGTCTCACGCGGAACCGTAGACCGAGTGTTAAATAACAGAGCCCATGTAAGTCCTGAGATTCACGCAAAGGTTATGGAAGCTCTGCTGGAAACCGGTTATCTGGCTCCCAAACAAATTCATCAAAAAAATCTGGAAGGTTCAGAAATTCCTGCACTGAAACTCGGTGTATTGCTTCCCAACTGGACTGGACATTTCAAATCAGAAATTCTCAGAGGAATTGAAGCTGCTAAGGAAGAATTTATAGATTTTCAGACAGAAATACTCGTAAAAGAGTGCCAGACAGACGTTCCTCTTGAAGCCATTGAATTAATTGACGAACTTTTAACACAGGGCGTTCAGGGAATTGCCCTTTGCACTCCCAACACGCCTACAATCACAGAAAAAGTTGACAAACTCTGGAATGAAAGAAAATTCCCGGTTATTACATTCAACTCGGATCTTCCTAACAGCAGCCGCCTTACTTTTGTCGGACAAAACTATATTCAAAGCGGACGCATTGCTGCGGAATTAACCAGCAAATGCATTCCCAAAAACGGGAAGATTCTCATAGCTGTAGGAAACCTGGAGTTTAACGGACATCGTGCCAGATTGCAGGGCTTTCAGGAACGCATGCAGGAATTGAATTACAGCGAGTCACAAATGCACATTATCGAAACTTTCAACGACTACCAGACTACTTATCGAAAAGTTCTGGAATATTTGAAACAGCAACCTGAAACATGTGCAATTTACATGGCAAACCGCAGCGTTGCAGGATGCACCGAAGCAGTGAAAACCGCCGGAAAAAAAGGGGATATCCGCATTATCTGCCACGATGTAGCCGAAAGCACCAAACTCCTCCTTCAAGATGGAAGTATTGATTTCACAATTACTCAGAATCTATTCCGTCAGGGCTATGTTCCACTTACGCTATTACGTGACTATTTGCAAAAAAAGAAACTTCCCGAATCAAATGGAATCAGCACACCGATTTCTATTATTTGTTCTCAAAATATAGATCAGGACTATCCGCCTTACAATATTTAATAAAAAGAAAGCGAAAAACGCTGATTTGCATTTTCGCTTTCTTTTTTTGATTAAACCTCCCACGGAAGTTCCACTACCACACATTCATGCTTCGTGTATGGAAGAAATTTTTCCATCAAATCTTTTGTTTTTATCTTCAAGCTGCTGGTGTTCACACAGGGATGACAACCGATATATTCACTCTCCGCCACTTCCTTATCCATCAGAAGCTGCACATGATTTTCTTTATCATTCATCAAGCCCATCACGCTGACGGAACCGGGCGTGATATTCAGATATTCTTCCATGTGCTCTGCATCCGCAAAAGACAGACGGGCAGAACCGATCTGGCTGGACAGAAATTTTGTCTTGAAGGGCTTTTCTCCCGGCAGCATCAGAAGATAAAACTGTGTTTTCTGGCGGTTGCACAAAAACAGATTTTTGCAGATCTGTATTCCCAGCTTTTTATCGATTTCCTCACAGTCCGCAATCGTCATCGCCGCCGGATGGTCAATCGCTTCATAAGGAATCTCCAGCTCTTTTAACAGTTCGTATACAGCAGTCTCCTTTTCCAAACGTTCCATAATCTCTCCTCTTTTCTGAATTTATGCCCTGCTTTTACTTTTTTGATTGACTTTAGAGCAGAGCTATTTATAATAAATAATGTAATCAGTGTAACATTCCTTTGCTGGTTTCACAATATCCAGTGTATGGGCTTTTTATTTTAGACTAATTTTGTGTGACTTTATTGCAGAAATTTTTTTCTATAATAAAGTCATCAAATCAAGAAAAACTAATAACAATAATTTTAAGGAGGAATTTTATATGAGTAAAATAATTACATCTGATAGCTTTGAAATGGAAGTATTAAAATCTGACAAACCGGTATTGGTAGACTTTTTCGCTACCTGGTGCGGACCATGCAAGATGCTTGCCCCGGTTCTCGATGAACTGTCTGAGGACAGAGAAGATATCAAAGTAGTAAAAATTGATGTGGATCAATCCATGGACCTTGCACAGAAGTACAGAGTCTCTGCTGTTCCTACTATACTTCTTTTCAAAAACGGTGAAGTTGCCAAAACATCCATGGGATTCATGGAGAAGAAAGACCTTGAAAAATTTATTGATAAGGCATAAGGGGTGATTTCCATGAAAATCAGACTGAACACAGACGAAGAAGTCGTAAAGTCTGTCAAGGACGGATTAAAACGCACTGGAGGCTACTGCCCTTGCCGACTGGAACGAACCGAAGAAAACAAATGCATGTGCGAAGAATTCAAAGCGCAGATCAAGGATCCTGACTTTGAAGGCTATTGCCACTGCTTACTGTACTACAAAGAAAAATAATCACTACTATAAGCCATTACAAATGAATACAGGCTGCTGAACAAATTCAGCAGCCTGTATTTTATATGATAAAGGGTTACATCATGGGATCCATTCCAAGTGCCGGATGTCCTTTTTCTGTCAGGAACTCTACCAGTGCTT
>JAUNPJ010000079.1 GCA_030536755.1 Eubacteriales bacterium
AATAATGTGTGTAATTTTCAAGGTGCTAGAGAGGGTCTATTTGACCCTGGCATCACTTCATATTGCAATAAAAATTTATATAGACTTTATTATTTTTTATAAAAGAAAGATTTCTATCACTGGAGGTTCCGTTCCAGATATAATTTTTACCATTCTTTTGGTACAAGGATATAGGTCTGGCACCATAGCAATGTCCGACTTTTTTTACTTTTCCCTTTATGTAGTAATAAATATCACATCCTTCATAATATCCTGTACCGCCTGGCCATGGATATTCATTTTTTACAATTAACAAGGCAGGTTTGTTTTGAGAGATTTCAATATTGGCATAAGCATAGGCTCGTATATTCTTTTTGTTTTTGGATATATAATTTTTGTATGCTGACTTCATCGTTGATGAGGATGCAGCCTGAACAGTAGTGACTTTACAGTTTGAGATTATAAATGTTCCGAAAAGAACCAATACACCAATGAGGCAAATGCGTATAAAATTATTCTTTTTTTGTTTCATATAGTTTTCTCCTCGTCTTTAGTAAAGTTATAGCTATAAATGAAAAATGCTAAATATTGTACAAAATAAAGACACCTTCTCAAGAATGATGTATAATTGAAGTACGAACAACAACATAATCACTCAAACAAGGAGGCGTCTGTTGCAAATGAGATAAATCCAAATCAAATTGCTCAAGAGCTTCCCCTAGCACCAGTGATTTCCTACTTCATTTGTGATAGCTGGTATACATTTGCCAAGGTGATGGACAGCTTTATCCGAAAAAGGATTCTATACCATTGGTGCATAAGAAACGAACCGTATTCTTTATCCACATGGAGTCGGTCAAAATCCAGTGAATTCATCCTTTATTTAACAGAAACAGATTCCTTTGGTAATCAGAAAGACGATGTCGAGTGAATTATTTTTCCGTCAGAGCAAAAGCAAGCTTGTGCTGTATAAATATCAGATTTGTTCTTAGCGTGGAATCCAGAGATACTGGCTGATTATGTCGCTGGTTCATTATCTGTGCTTCATGCATTCGGGAAATTATGTTACCTTTGAAAAAGGATATTCCTATTTGCAGGAGCAGATAAAATGGGACAGGTTGGCAACTTGCATCAATTCATAATAAGTGATGCATCACTTGAAGAAGTTTTAGAATTAGTAGGATAACTTTGAGCAAATATCGATATTTGCTCATTTATAGGTTATAGTAGATTTTCTTTTGATATCATAAGTTTACTGTATATATTATAGCAAAAAATATCTTTATTAGCAAGCGTGCAAATGGTCGACATGAAATAAAAAATAATTGCAACTCCTTTGTATCTATGATAGAATATATGCAAAGTGTTATATTTCTAATATCTATATAAAAATTGCTATTTCTATGATTCTATATTCATTTCTGGAAATTTCAATGCTTTTATCCAAATGAACAAGAGAAGAGAGGTTTCTGGAAATGACTGGAATTTAGAAGCCTCCTGCGTATCACAGGAAGGAGGTTTCTTATTGACAACAAAAAAACCAAATGTTGCAATGACAGAAGAGAATCTGGAAGAACGCTATGAACGGTATCGGAGCATTCTAAAAGATCTTACAATTATGAGCGATGTTTTTATGAGAAATGTATTGAAACAGCGTGCATGCACAGAGTATGTTCTGCAGGTGATTATGGACAGGAAAGATCTGTGGGTGGTTGATCAGGTTCTACAAAAGGATTATAAAAATCTGCAGGGAAGATCAGCGATTTTGGACTGTGTAGTTCGGGATGCGGATGGAAATCAATTTGATGTGGAAATTCAGCAGGAATATGTAAATTCAGCGAATCGGGAAGATACGGAACTCGGGAGATTGATGCATGATCTGAATTGTAAAAATGCGGCAGATATGTACAATAAAATATTGGCAAAACGTGTCTATGAATTAAAAGAAACGCAGGAAGGAGTGGAGATTATGTGTAAAGAAATGGATCAGATTTATCGAGAAGGCGAAACTCGTGGCGAGATGAAAAAAGCCTTTGAAACGGCAATCACTCTTTTCGAAATGGGAGAGTTCGTCGAAAGAATTGCATAGGCTGTAAAAGTCAGTAAAGAACTCGTTCAGGAATGGCTGTCTGGGAATGGAAATCTGGAAAATTTAAATGTATAGTTTTGCCAGGCGGAAGCGTTTTGTTATATAAAAAATATGTTGAGAAATAAGATAACAGAATCAAATAAAGAAGAATTGGAGATATATACGTTTCCTAATATTAAAATAAGTTTTGATGATTTGTTTGATGGTACAGTGTAGAGATATTTGAAACAAACCGTGTGATGTGATTAGTCTGATGATTATGCAGGAAGGAGCAGGGCGGCAGATGGGTGTTTATTTGAACAGCAAGGCGGCATATACGTTATATAAAAGTGAAACAGAAAAACCATATTTTTTGGATAAATCTTCGATGCTGGAAGAACTGTTTCCGCTGGTTCAGACGGGAAATAATCATATTTGTATTACAAGACCGAGAAGGTTTGGAAAAACCGTTATGGCAAATATGATTTCTTCTTTTTTCTCAAGGGCGTGTGATACAAAAGATGTTTTTCAAAAGCTTCGGATTGCAGAGTCAAAGGATTATGAGAAATACAGGAACCAGTTTTCGGTTATCCATGTTTCTTTAAATGAACTGGGCGGAAGATGTAACTCATATGAGCAATATATTGAGCGAATTGAGACAAGGCTTGTGCGAGATTTGAAGAGAGAATATCCGAATGTCTGGATTGACGAAAAGGAAAGCGTGGTAGATGCATTTCTCGAATTATATGCACAGAACGAAGAAACACGTTTTATTTTTGTTTTTGATGAATGGGATTTTATTTTTCATCAAAGCTTTACAACAGAAAAAGATAAAAAGGATTATTTGATGTTTTTGCGTGATCTGCTGAAAGACAGACCATATGTCCAGCTTGCTTACATGACTGGTATTCTTCCTATTGCAAAGTATTCCAGCGGGTCTGAATTAAATATGTTCAGCGAATTTACAATGGCTGAGGAAGAGCGGTTTTCAGAGTATTTTGGATTTACAGAATTGGAAGTAGATCTGCTGTTTGAACGCTATCAGAAGAAAACACAAAAACAGCAGATTACACGGGACGGTCTGAAAAACTGGTATGACGGTTACCACACGAAGGCAGGAGAACGTTTGTACAATCCACGATCGGTAGTAGTGGCACTGTCAAATAATAATCTGGGAAATTATTGGACAAGTTCAGGTCCATATGATGAGATTTATTATTATATTGAGAAAAATGTCGATGCAGTGCGCGATGATCTGGCAAGGATGGTATCAGGAATTCCGGTTCCGGTAAAGATACGGGAATATGCGGCAACTTCACAGGAATTAAAAACAAAGGAAGAAATTTTTTCTGCAATGGTTGTGTATGGCTTTTTAAGCTATGAAAATGGAAAGGTGTCTATTCCGAATAAGGAACTGATGGATAAATTCACAGAGATGCTTCAAAAAGAGCCTTCGTTAGGATATGTATATCGCCTTGCCAGGGAATCTGAGCGAATGCTGCGTGCGACACTTGCAGGGGATACGAATACTATGGAGGAAATTCTGGAACTGGTACATGATACAGAAGTTCCAATCCTAAGCTATAATCATGAGACAGAATTGGCGGCTATTGTCAATTTGGTTTACTTATCTGCACGTGATTTCTATCGGGTAGAGCGAGAAGATAAAGCGGGAAAAGGTTATGTAGATTTTATTTTTTATCCGGAAGTAGATAAAAATGCAGATGCGATTATTTTGGAATTAAAGGTGGACCATACGCCGGAGGAAGCGATTCAGCAGATCAAAGACAAAAAATATGCATTGCGTTTTCAAGGGAAAATAGGAGAAAAGAAAAAATATTTTGGAAGAATTCTTGCCGTAGGAATTAGCTACGGAAAAAATCAAAAGAAGCATTCCTGTAAGGTGGAGATTTTATGAAAAAGGAAAAAAATATTTTGCGGTTTGCTTGCCTGCTTCTGACACTGCTGTTGTCTCTGGGATTTTGCAGTATCAGACAGGTTTCGGCGGGAAAGCTGCCTTTACTAAAGGTTAGTGGCACAAAACTGATAAATGACAAAGGAAAACAGGTGCAGTTAAAAGGTGTCAGTACGCATGGCATTGCCTGGTTTCCGGAGTATGTGAATCAGAATGCATTTTCTTATATGAAGAAGAATTGGGGAATGAATACGGTGCGTCTTGCCATGTACACCAGTGAGTATAACGGTTACTGTAACAGTGGAGCTGCCAACCAGAAAACGCAGCTTTCCCGTCTGGACAAGGGCATTTCCTATGCTACAAACGCTAATCTTTATGTGATTGTAGACTGGCATATTCTAAGTGACGGAAATCCCAAAACATATGAGAAGCAGGCTATTTCTTTCTTTGGGAGAATGGCAAAAAAGTATAAAAATCATACGAATGTGATTTATGAAATCTGTAATGAACCAAATGGAGGAACTTCATGGGATACCATCCGGTCTTATGCCACGAATGTGATTAAGGAGATCCGAAAATACGATAAGGATGCCATTATTTTGGTAGGAACGCCAAATTGGAGTCAAAATGTGGATGAGGCGGCGAGAAAACCGATTGATAAAAAGTATCGTAAAAATGTCATGTATACGTTGCATTTTTATTCAGGTACTCACGGCTCATGGCTTAGGGACAAGGCTTCTTATGCACTGCAAAAGAAACTGCCTTTGTTTGTATCTGAGTTCGCGATCTGTGATGCTTCCGGCAGTGGACAGAATAACTCGAAAGAAAGCGAGAAGTGGATGAGTTTTCTGAAGAAAAACAAAATCAGCTATATTGGCTGGAATCTCTCCAATAAGAATGAAACTTCAGCGCTGATTCAATCTTCGTGCCGAAAAACGACTGGTTGGAAATCAAATGAGTTATCCTCCTGGGGGCGCTGGCTGATAAAGAAAATGAAAGAATAAAAAAGTCTCTGAATTCCCAAATCGGGAATTCGGAGATTTTTTATACTTCTGGTTTCTCCAGCAAGTCTTTCACGGTGCAATAAAATCATCTTCCATAATCATTATAATGATAGTTGGTCAATGTACGAACACTTTTCTTGCACAATGAATGGTTTGGTGATAGTATAGAGAAATAAGATTTTTAAGGACGGAGGTATAGACGTTGAGAAAAAAGATTTTGAGCTATCTGGAGAAGAATAGCAGAATAGATACCAGAGAACTTGCGATCATCCTTGGAGAAGAGGAGCGCGCGGTAACAGAAGAAATTAAAAAAATGGAAGAGGAGAAGGTGATCTGCGGATATCACACGATGATTGACTGGGATAAGACGGATACGGATTATGTGACTGCTCTGATCGAGGTTCGCGTGACTCCACAGAGAGGACAGGGATTTGATTCGATTGCGGAGCGCATTTACAAATATCCGGAGGTTCGTGCAGTATATCTGATTTCCGGTGGATATGATCTGATGGTGATTTTGGAGGGAAAATCTCTCAAAGCGGTATCACAGTTTGTTTCCGACAAGCTTTCCACGATGGATTCCGTGCTGAGTACGGCCACGCATTTTATTTTAAAGAAATATAAGGATCATGGAACAATTTTTGATAAAAAGACAAAAGATGAAAGGATGTTGGTGACCCCTTGAGAAAAATGGTAGCAGATAAGGTGGCTGGTCTGAAGCCATCGGGTATTCGTAAATTTTTTGATTTAGTCAGTGAGATGGATGATGTCATTTCACTTGGTGTGGGAGAACCGGATTTTGACACTCCCTGGCATATTCGTGATGAGGGCATTTACAGTCTGGAGAAAGGAAGAACGTATTACACTTCCAATGCAGGTCTGATGGAGCTGAGAGAAGAAATCAGCAATTATGTAAAAAGAAAATATGAAGCAGAGTATGATCCGAAAACAGAGATTCTGGTCACTGTGGGCGGCAGTGAGGCGATTGACCTTGCTATGCGTGCGATGCTCAATCCTGGTGATGAAGTGCTGATTCCGCAGCCTTCTTTTGTGGCTTACGAGCCATGTGCTGTGATGGCAGACGGAGTGGTAAAGACGATTGATCTGAAAGAGGAAAATGAATTCCGACTGACGGCGCAGGAACTGAGAGACAGCATCGGTGACAGAACAAAAATTCTCGTTCTTCCGTTCCCAAATAATCCAACTGGAGCGATTATGACGAGAGAAGATCTGGAGGCGATTGCAAAGGTAATCATTGAGAAAGATCTGATTGTGGTTTCGGATGAGATTTATTCGGAACTGACATACTATGGAGAGTCGCATGTTTCGATTGCAAGTCTTCCTGGAATGAGGGAGAGGACAATTCTTTTGAATGGATTTTCCAAGGCGTTTGCGATGACAGGATGGCGTCTGGGATATGCATGCGGTCCGCAGGAAGTGATTGAGCAGATGACGAAGCTGCATCAGTTTGCGATTATGTCAGCACCGACTACGAGCCAGTATGCGGCAGTTGAGGCATTGAAAAATGGTGAGGAAGATGTTCTGGAAATGCGGGAAGCCTACAATGGAAGAAGACGTTATCTGATGCAGGCGTTTCGTGAAATGGGGCTGAAGTGTTTTGAGCCATACGGCGCGTTCTACGTTTTTCCATGCATCAAAGAGTTTGGTATGACTTCCGAGGAGTTTGCGCAGAAATTGCTGGAAGAAGAAAAAGTGGCAGTTGTTCCGGGCTCTGCGTTTGGTGACTGCGGAGAGGGATATATCCGTATTTCCTATGCGTATTCTCTGGAAGACTTAAAAATTGCACTGGCGCATATCCGAACATTTATTGACAGACATCGCGCAGTGTAAAGACGGAATGAAAATCATATTGATTATTTTGATAATGTCTAGTATTATGAAGACGAGCGAGAAGGAAGATATAGGAGGAAATTATGTCAGAACTGGTAAAAGTAGTCGTGGATGCGATGGGTGGAGATTATGCGCCCCAGGAACCTGTTCACGCTGCTGTGGAGGCTGTGAAAGCAAATCCGGAGATTTTTGTTTATCTGACCGGAATTGAGGAAAAAATTCAGCAGGAATTAAAGAAATACCAATATCCGGCAGATCGCATTGAGATTGTGCCGACAACGGAAGTGATCGAGACGGCAGAGCCTCCGGTGAATGCCATTCGCAAAAAGAAAGATTCATCGATTGTGGTGGGACAGACGATGGTGCGAAAAGGAGAGGCAGATGCCTTTATCTCTTCCGGAAGTACAGGCGCTGTTCTGGTCGGAGGTCAGGTGATCGTAGGCAGAATCAAGGGCGTCGAGAGACCGCCGCTGGCTCCGCTGATCCCGACAAAAGATGGTGTGGCGCTTTTGATTGACTGTGGAGCCAATGTAGATGCCAGACCGTCTCATTTGGTACAGTTTGCCAAGATGGGCTCCATTTATATGGAAAACGTCGTGGGCATCAAAAATCCACGTGTGGCGATTGTCAATATCGGAGCCGAGGAAGAAAAGGGAAATGCGCTGGTAAAAGAGACATTCCCGCTGCTCAAGGAGACAAAGGGAATCAATTTTATCGGAAGTATCGAAGCCAGGGATATTCCGGCCGGCTATGCAGATGTCATTGTCTGCGAGGCTTTTGTGGGCAATGTGATCCTGAAATTATATGAGGGTGTTGGTGCCACTCTGATTGCTAAAGTAAAGAGCGGTATGATGACAAGCCTGCGAAGCAAGATTGGAGCACTGCTTGTCAAACCGGCGCTGAAAAAAACACTGAAATCGTTTAATGCCAGCGAGTATGGCGGTGCTCCGCTTCTTGGTCTGAAAGGACTGGTAGTCAAGACACACGGAAGCGCTTCTTATGTAGAGATAAAAAATGGAATTGAACAGTGTCTGCAGTTTAAGAAGCAGGGTATCAATGAGAAAATCAAAGAATATATACAAGAAGTTTAATGCAAGGAGGAAGTACTATGGAACTCGAAAAACTGAAAGATATCATTGCAGAGGTTTTGAATGTGGACTCTTCTGAAATTACGGAAGATACGACATTTGTAGACGATCTGGGCGCGGATTCCCTGGACGTTTTTCAGATTATTATGGGAATTGAGGAAGAATTTGATATTGAGATTGACACGGAAGATGCAGAAAAAATCGTGTATGTCTCAGATGCAGTGGAACAGATAAAAAAAGCAATCGGTTAAGATAGAAGATGCTGCATAAACAACAGATGTGTTGCCTTATGCAGCATTTTCTTTGGGAGAATCTATGAATTATAAAGGTAATTTTACAGAATTGGAGAAAAAAATCGGTTATCAGTTTAAAGATAAGAAACTGTTGAAAAAAGCCATGACACACAGTTCTTATACAAATGAGAAGCATATTGCAAAAATTGACTGTAACGAACGTCTGGAGTTTCTGGGAGATGCAGTGCTTGAGATCGTATCGAGCGAATTTTTATATCATAAGTATCCAAATCTGCCTGAGGGAAACCTGACAAGAAAACGCGCAAGTATGGTGTGTGAACCATCTTTGGCGATCAGCGCCAGAGAAATGGATCTTGGATCGTTTCTTCTTCTCGGAAAAGGAGAAGATATGACGGGAGGAAGAGAAAGAGAGTCTGTGACTTCAGATGCAGTAGAAGCCTTAATCGGAGCGATCTATCTGGATGGTGGGATTGCTAGTGCAAAAGAGTTTATTATGGCTCATGTGCTGAATGATATTGAAAATAAAGCACTCTTTTACGATAGCAAGACTATCCTTCAGGAGATTGTGCAGGGCAGAAAAATGGGTGAACCGCAGTATCATCTGATAGATGCCGTGGGACCGGATCACAATAAGTCTTTTATTGTGAAACTGGACATCGGTGACAGAACATTCGGCCCCTGCCAGGGGCATACCAAGAAAGCGGCAGAACAGGCAGTTGCGTACGAGGCTGTGCTGGAATTAAGAAAATAGCAGGCAGGTGACAGATGTATTTAAAGAACATTGAAGTGCAGGGCTTTAAATCTTTTGCCCAGAGGATTAATTTTGAATTTCACAACGGAATTACCGGCATTGTAGGTCCGAACGGAAGCGGAAAAAGTAATGTTGCAGATGCGGTCCGCTGGGTTTTGGGAGAACAGAGTGCGAAACAGCTTCGTGGAGGCAACATGCAGGATGTCATTTTTTCCGGTACGGAAAATCGAAAGCCTCTCAGCTATGCCTATGTTGCGATTACTCTGGATAACGGTGATCATAAGCTGCCAATTGAGTACAATGAGGTGACGGTAGCCAGGCGCTTGTATCGCTCTGGAGAAAGTGAATATCTGATCAATGGAAGTGCCTGCCGACTAAAGGACATCAATGAGCTTTTTTATGATACAGGTATTGGTAAGGAAGGATATTCAATCATTGGCCAGGGACAGATTGATAAAATCCTCAGCGGAAAGCCGGAGGAACGCCGTGAACTCTTTGATGAGGCCGCTGGAATTGTAAAATTTAAGAGACGGAAAGCGGCGACTTTGAAGAAACTCGGTGAGGAACAGCAAAATCTGGTGCGTGTGACAGATATTTTAAGTGAACTTACCAAACAGCTGGAGCCACTGGAACGTCAGGCGGAGACTGCCAGGATTTATCTTCAGAAGAAAGAGACATTGAAGCAATTGGATGTGAATATGTTTCTATTGGAGATGGAATACATAGGCGGACAGCTCAGGGAAGTGAAGCAAAAATATGAGTTTGCAGAGCACAATCTGCAGCAGACAAGTCAGGCTTATGAGCAGACAAAGGAAGAGTATCAGAGACTGGAGAGAGAACTGGAAAAAATCGATGAAAAGATTAATCGTGCCAGAGAGCAATCACAGGAAAATGCTCTTCGAAGACAGCAGCTGGAGGGCAGTATCAACGTCTTGCAGGAGCAGATCAATGCAGGAAAATTAAGTGACGAGCATTATCAGTCGAGACTGACTTCTCTGAAGGCAGATATTGATCAGAAAAAGAACGAAAACAGCCGTTACAGCAGCCAGCGGGAAGCGCTGCAGGAACAGATTGAGGAGATTTTAAAGCGCCAGAAAGTCCTGGATGAACGGCTGGAATATCTGCGCAGTGAGATTGAGACATGTACGGCTGCAGTGGAAGACGGAAAGAATGAAATTATCGAGATTTTAAATCGTCGTGCGAATACAAAAGGTAAAGTGCAGCGATTTGACACGATGATGGAGCAGGTTGAGATACGAAAGGCTCAGCTGAGCCAGAAAGCACTACAGCTGAAGGGCGATGAAAACAACCATGAGAGACTGATGGAGGAAGCAAAGGCAAACGACCAGCAGATCAAAGATCAGATTACAACTCTGCAGCAGAAGAACAGTCAGCTGGAGGAACAAATCAGAGTAATCCAGGAGACTATGAAGGTGCAGAGTCGAAAAATTGAAATCGGACAGACTGCATATCACCGGGAAGCATCCAGACTGGAATCACTGCGAAATATCACGGAACGCTACGATGGGTATGGAAACAGCATTCGGCGCGTCATGGAACAGAAAAAGACGACGCCAGGTATTCGAGGTGTTGTGGCAGATTTGATTCATGTGATGAAAGATTATGAGATTGCGATTGAGACTGCTCTTGGCGGCAGCATCCAGAACATCGTCACAGACAATGAACAGACGGCTAAAATTTTGATTCAGTACCTGAAGAAGAACCGCTATGGACGAGCGACTTTTCTGCCGTTGACAACTGTCGGAAGCAGAGGAGATTTTCATCAAAAAGAAGCGCTGAAAGAGCCTGGCGTGATTGGACTTGCCAGTGAGCTGGTCGAGGCAGAGCCGGAATATCAGGGCCTTGTCCGTTATCTTTTGGGCAAAACGCTTGTGGTGGACCATATTGATCATGCGATTGTCATCGGAAGGAAATACCATCACACACTGCGAATGGTAACGATTGATGGAGAATCTCTGAATCCCGGCGGTTCCATGACCGGTGGTGCCTACAAAAACAACAGTAATCTTTTGGGAAGGCGAAGAGAAATCGAGGAGCTGGAAAGCAGCGTGCAGACGCTCAGAAGAGAATTAGAGGAAATGCAGCAGTCGATTCAGGATAACCGGAATCATCGAAACTGTCTTAGGGAAGAACTGTTTCAGATACAGGAGCAGATACAAAAGCAGTATATTTTGCAGAATACAGCAAAGCTGCAGATACAGCAGCTCGATGAGAAGAAAGCTCAGGTGCAGAGCGGCTATGAGGAACTTGAAAAGGACAAACGCGAAATCATACGTCAGACCAGGGAAATTCAGCAAAAAACAGATGAGATCAAACGGGAATTAGAGACTTCCAGGCAGGAAGAAAAAGAACTGGAAGACTTTATTTCTGCGAAACAGACAGAATTGGAGCAGCATCAGACAGAAGAAAGTGAATATACCAGGAAACTGGAGGCAGTTCATTTGGAATACGCAGAAGTCTCTCAGAAAGAAGCATTTCTCAAAGAAAATATGAATCGAATCAACAGAGAACTGAAGGCGCTTTTGGAGGAAAAGGAGACGATTCATAAGAATCTGGAAGAGGAAAGTCAGGAAATGCGGCAGAAGGAAGAGGAAATTCGTCAGATTCAGGAAACGATTGAGGCTGCCGATAGAGAAACGGTTCTGGATGGAGAGAAACTGGAAGCGTATCAGGCAAAAAGAGAAGGATTGAATGCCAGACATAAGTCATTTTTTGAGAAAAGAGATGAACTGTCAGGACAAATGACTCTTTTGGATAAAGAGTGCTTCCGTCTGGGAAACCAGATTGAACGTCTGGAGGAAAATCAGGAATCTCAAATTAATTATATGTGGGAAGAGTATGAAATCACACCCAACAATGCAATGCAGTACCGCTCGGAGGAAATCTCAGACCGTTCTGATATCAAAAAAGCAGTGGCTGCATTGAAAGAGGAGATACGAAAGCTCGGAAATGTCAATGTGAATGCAATCGAAGATTTCAAGGAAGTTAAGGAACGTCATACGTTTTTATCATCACAGTATCAGGATCTGGTGAAAGCAGAGGAAACACTGAAAGGAATCATTGAGGAACTGGATACCGGTATGAGAAAACAGTTTACTGAAAAATTCAGTGACATACAAAGGGAGTTTGATAAAGCCTTCAAGGAGCTGTTTGGCGGAGGAAAAGGTACTTTGGAGCTTATGGAGGATGAAGATATCCTGGAAGCGGGAATTCGCATTATCTCCCAGCCTCCGGGCAAGAAACTGCAGAATATGATGCAGCTTTCCGGTGGAGAGAAGGCATTGACGGCCATCGCATTGTTGTTTGCAATCCAGAATCTGAAGCCTTCACCGTTTTGCCTTCTGGATGAGATTGAGGCTGCTTTGGATGATTCGAATGTGGTACGCTACGCAAAATATTTAAAAAAATTGACGAAAAACACACAATTTATTATAATTACCCATAGACGAGGCACGATGAATGCAGCAGATCGTCTCTATGGTATTACGATGCAGGAAAAAGGTGTGTCCACTCTTGTTTCTGTGGATTTGGTAGAACATGAGTTGGACAAATAGGAGGGAAGAGATATGGCAGAGGGAAAACCAGGGTTTTTTAAGAGGCTTGTAAAAGGATTGGCAAAGACCAGAGACAACATTGTTTCTGGATTTGATTCTATTTTTAGTGGATTTTCCAGTATTGACGAAGACTTTTACGAGGAGATCGAAGAAATTCTTATTATGGGAGATATTGGAATTAATGCGACGAATTCCATTATTGATCATTTAAAAGAGGAGGTTGCCAAACAGCATATTAAAGACCCGGCTCAGTGTAAGCAGCTTCTTGTGGACAGCATTAAAAAGCAGATGGAAGTGGAAGAGACACAGTATGAATTTGAAAAGAAAAAATCTGTAGTTCTGGTTATTGGTGTCAATGGAGTCGGAAAAACGACGTCTGTGGGTAAGTTAGCCGGTAAGCTCAAAGATCAGGGGCTGAAGGTGATGCTGGCGGCAGCAGACACGTTCCGTGCGGCAGCTGGAGAACAGCTGACACAGTGGGCAAACAGAGCAGGTGTCGAGATCATTGGCGGACAGCAGGGCGCAGATCCGGCATCGGTTGTCTATGATGCGGTAGCGGCAGCGAAAGCCAGGGACGTAGATGTTCTTCTTTGTGATACAGCAGGTCGTCTTCATAATAAGAAGAATCTGATGGAAGAATTGGGTAAGATTTATCGAATTCTTGACAGAGAATATCCGGAAGCATATCTGGAGACACTGGTGGTGCTGGATGGAACCACCGGTCAGAATGCGCTGGTACAGGCAAAGCAGTTTGCGGAGGTTGCCAAGGTTACGGGGATTATTCTTACAAAGCTGGATGGAACTGCTAAGGGTGGCATTGCTGTAGCAATTCAGTCTGAACTTGATGTCCCGGTAAAATACATCGGCGTAGGTGAGACCATTGATGATTTGGAGAAATTTGATGCAGATTCGTTTGTAAACGCATTATTTGATATCAAGAATGAGTCTCAGCAGTAGGAGGAATGAAAAAATGAGTGAAATGTTAACATTAGAAAAATTTGAAGAAGCTACAGAAGTAGTAAAGAAAGTTGCCTGTGAGACAAAGTTGATCTACAGCAGTTATCTCAGTGATCAGTGCGGCAATAAAGTATATCTGAAACCGGAAAATATGCAGATCACAGGTGCTTATAAGCTTCGCGGTGCTTATTATAAGATCAGCACTCTGACAGATGAAGAGAGAGCCAAAGGACTGATTACTGCATCAGCAGGAAACCATGCGCAGGGAGTCGCTTATGCGGCGAAAACATATGGTGTCAAAGCTGTTATCGTGATGCCGACAACGACACCTCTGATCAAGGTAGAGCGTACCAAAAGCTACGGTGCAGAAGTCGTTCTTCATGGAGATGTCTATGACGAGGCATGTGCACATGCACTGAAGCTGGCAGAAGAACACGGATATACATTCATTCATCCATTTGATGATCCGGCTGTTGCGACAGGACAGGGAACCATTGCTATGGAGATTATCCAGGAACTTCCTTTGGTGGATTACATTCTCGTTCCGATTGGCGGAGGCGGTCTTGCCACAGGCGTTTCGACTCTGGCGAAGGCGTTGAATCCACATATTAAAGTCATTGGTGTGGAACCGGCAGGCGCAAACTGCATGCAGGTGTCTTTGAGAAAAGGCAAGGTAACTACCTTAAAATCTGTGAGTACAATTGCAGATGGTACAGCTGTTAAGACTCCTGGAACCAATATTTTTCCATATCTTCAGAAAAATCTGGATGAGATTATCACGGTTGAGGATGATGAACTGATCGTAGCATTCCTGGATATGGTAGAAAATCATAAGATGATCGTAGAAAATTCCGGACTTCTGACAGTGGCAGCTCTGAAACATCTGAACTTTAAGAATAAAAAAGTAGTCAGCATTTTAAGCGGCGGAAATATGGATATCATCACAATGTCTTCTGTTGTACAACATGGTCTGATTCTCAGAGACAGAATCTTTACGGTATCGGTACTTCTTCCGGATAAGCCGGGCGAACTGGTGCGTGTATCCAGCATCATTGCACAGAATCAGGCAAATGTCATTAAGCTTGATCATAATCAGTTTGTCAGCACCAATCGTTCTGCGGCTGTGGAGCTGAAGATTACAATGGAAGCATTTGGAACGGATCATAAGAATAAGATTGTGGCAGCATTGGAGAAAGAGGGCTATCGCCCAAAACTGGTGCGTGCCAATCTGTAAAAGCATAGTCATAGAAAATTTAGGAGCAGACAGCAGTCTGCTCCTTTTTAGATATTCGGTTTGCTGTCTTCCATCTCAATAAAGCGGAAGGACAACATCAGATACAGTATTTCTTCCGGGTCTTCCAGATTCGTCTCCAGGATACTCTTGATTTTGTCCATGCGATACAGAAATGTACTGCGGTGAATGTATAAATCCTTTGCTGTCTTGACGGCATTCAGATGGTTGTCCAGGTAGAGCTTCAGAGTGTGCATATAGTCTGTATTCTGAAAATCATCCATTTCTTTTAAGTGCAGCAGTTTTTCATGGCTGAGCATATAACCTGGAAGGCGTCGTGTAGATTGTTCCAGAATATAATCAAAGACTACATCATTAAAATCGTGGCTCCACATGGAAGGCATCTTGCGATCTCCGAGATCCAGGGCAATGAGTCCCTGCAGGTACTGGCGACGAAGGTTGAAATGTCCCTCCATGACACGGCTGTAACCGGCTTTAAAATGGCTGTCCCTCACAAAAAATAAGAGCCGTTCGGAGATGCTTTCCAGAGTCAGCTGTGCTTTTGTAATATTTACAAAAATAACAATACGGTTTTTGTGAGCAAATGTACAGGTGTGCGGAAGCACATTTTCAATATAATTGCTGATATCGTTTTCTGACATGCGTTTTCTGGAAGGAGAAGATTCCTGAAGTACGATGCAGAGGAATTCATTGGTAGAATACCATCCAAGATCGTCCAGCTTCTGACTGGTGGAAACATAGTCGGCGGTACGGTCAGTCAAAATTGTCCGAAGTACAGTGATCAGGTCTTTGTTTCGCTTTGGCTGCTGTATGCGTGCCTGTGCCAGGGCATGTTTGACTACAGAACCAAGGATTTCCAAAAGGAAAGCATCATTTTCATCAATGCGGACAGAAGGGTCACAAAGCATCAGATGATGTGTGACAAGACCGTGACGCTTAATATTGACGCAAAGAGCCGGCTGTGTATTTTGTTTCGGTGTAAATACGAAGACAGAATCTCTGCCGCGGACGCTGTCAAAACTGGCATCTGTTTCTACTACCTGAGGGCGTTGACGAAAAATTGGTTCGCTTATTTCTAAAATTTGATCAATCGGCGCTTCCTGCATTCGCATGAGAAGAAGATCCTCATACCAGTTGTCGTAGAAATTACATACGTTTTGAATGGCATTAAAAACAGCGGTGGCATCTACTCCGCAGTCCACCACACAAATATTATTCAGCTTTTTTGGGATGGTATCGTGTCGTTTTCCGACAAACACAATAAAAGAAGTCGCCGGAAAATGAATGATTTCTGTTTCCAGAAACGTTTCTGTCATAATAAAAAGCTGATGATTCAAATCTTGTTCTGCACCGGTATAAAAGACAGGGCGTCCGAGATAAAGGTCGGATGGAAGATCGTCGCTGTGTTTTACAGGAAAACGTTCTTTTAATTTTTTTATAATAATACGTGGGGTTAATTTCATATGTTATACAACTCCCATTCTTTAGATTACTTTTATTATAGCAATGTAAAAGAGGACTGTCAAACTAAGTTTTTCTTTGTGCAAACCTTGTTTTTGCTATGGCTTTCCTATACAATAAGAGTGAAGGCAGCATAACAGTTTATGGGAGGTGTCTATGAAAAAAAGGTGGCAATTGGACTTCAAAATTTTGAAGAATTGATTCAAAAAGATTATTATTATATTGACAAAACAGACTTTATTAACTTTGAGGCTGTGCCGGAGTAAGGAAGCACTGAAAAAGCCCCCTGATGGGGGCTGC
>JAUNPJ010000134.1 GCA_030536755.1 Eubacteriales bacterium
GCATTTTGCCGGCAGACTGGGAAGATAAGTTTGATAGAATAAAATACTTATAAAATGTATAAAATAGTTAAGAGCCGTGGGAAGGCAAGGGTAGTGCCCTTAATCCAAATATTCCATTTACGGGACGAGTAGGTGTAGATCATCTGCTCGTTTTTTTATTTGTCATGAGGTTAAAATTTGCACCATTTCTTTTGCCTGTGACATAGAAGGAGGCAGCTCCTTACTCTATGTTGGAGGTATTGCTTATGGTTCCGGAAGAAGTTGTGGAAAAATATGATAGAGAAATGGACAGGAAAACGAGGCAGAATTTGGAGCGTTTTGCGGAGTTTATGGCGAGAATGATTGAAAAGTATGGCCATAAGGTTCTTGCTGAAATGGAAAGAGAAGAAGCAGAAAAACAGTAAAATGGTTAGGATGAAAATGCGTCGATTATTTTTTTTGAAATCGGCGCATTTTACGCGCTGACGCAAGGGAAAAAGTGAGTTATATTGTAGTTCCAAGGATGAATGACGAACACACCTTGGGCAACCGAAAAGGCGGTGATAGTTTGAAAAAGAAGAAATGCTATATCTACACCAGAGTTTCTACAATGGTTCAGACCGAAGGTTATAGTCTGGATGCACCGAAGGAAAAACTGAGGAGATATGCAGAATATAAGAATCTTGAAATTACGGGCGAATATTGTGATGCCGGTAAATCCGGGAAGAGCATTAAGGGACGTCCGGCATTCCAACAGATGATGGAAGATGTGGCAAGTCAAAAAGATGATGTTTCCTATGTTCTTGTATTTAAGCTTTCCCGGTTTGGAAGAAATGCGGCAGATGTATTGAAGTCATTACAGCTTCTTTTGGATTATGAGGTGAACCTGGTATCTGTGGATGATGCCATAGACAGTTCCACACAGGGCGGACCTATTCCATATGGATATCGGAAGGAAGAGGATGGTCTGGTGCAATATCCATCAGAGGCGGAGATTGTAAAACTGATTTTTGATATGTACTTGCAGGATGGCATGTTGGCAACAACCATTGTCTGGTATTTGAATGATAATGGATTTACCAGAATGGTAAAGGGAAAGGTCAGCCCTTTCAAATATGATTTCGTGACTACAGTTCTGGATAATCCGGTTTATTGCGGAAAGATTTTTTACAACAGGCGCACCAATTCTAAAGAGCAGAAAAAGCAAAATCGTGATGTTATGGAGATACAGGGAAGTCGCGAACCAATCCTATCCGTAGAACAATGGGAACAGGTGCAGCAGAAACGAAAAGCAAATTCTGTAAGACATAAGAAAGTGGATGAACCTGACCGAGTGAGCATATTATCAGGGTTGGTGAAATGTCCTGTCTGTGGAGCCGGCATGATTGCTTCCAAGAATAAGCATATCAATAAGAATCACGGCGGCTATTACAAAATTTTGCACTACTACAGTTGTGAGAACGCAAGAAAACAGAATGGGATGACCTGCAAATTCCGCCACACATATAATCAGTACAAGGTGGATAATGCGGTTCTGGAAATGATAGGAAAATTATTTACTGTTCCTTCGTTTAAGAAGGAGACTGGGAGAGATTCTGGATAATCTTGACATTCTGGCAGATGATTATGATGAAATCTATGACAGGACACAAGCAGAAATTGATGGTGTTTATGATGAAATGGAACGATTGGAAAGTCTGATCACACAGACGAAAAGAAAACTGGATTCGGCGGAACAAGGCTCAAAAGCTATCAAACAGGTGGAAAATCTGATTCAAAATATTCCAGAGTTCTTCCAAGGAATGATCTGTGAAGAGAAACGGAAAATGTATCAGCTGCTCATTGATAAAATTGAGATGTATCCGGAAGAAACACCGGATGGCAGGATTGTGAAAAGCATATCTTTTAAGATTCCGGTATTCTATGAAGATTGGGAACCGAGAAAGGAAATGACAGCTGAGGATGTGATAACCTATACACTGGATACCAGAGAGGTTGGCATCACATCAGCAGAAGCAAAAGCAACCTATGTGGAATTGAAGAAGTATATTTTGGACAAGTATGGTGCAAAGGTTTCTTCTTTATATATTGCTCAGATAAAGAGAAAATACGGGATTGATATGGGGGAGAATTATAACAAGCTGGATGATCCGAATAAACGGGTGCCGAAATGCCCAATTGCAAAAGAAGAAATGATTATAGAGGCATTAAAGCATTTTCGGATGCTGGAACCGGATGTGAAGATAGCAGTATAGGAGAGTGATGGACGCATAGTAAAACAGATAAACTTCAATTTTCCAGTGTATTATAATGGAAACGAAGGTGATGCAATACGGTTGCCCGACGAAAACAACAGTCGAGACGGTAGTTTTATTAACTCAAAAAAGGATGAGTAAGGACTATAAGGTTGAAA
>JAUNPJ010000080.1 GCA_030536755.1 Eubacteriales bacterium
GCTGCAGAGAAGATTGACGTAGACGAGACAGGAAAGATCACAGGATTATTCTAATTTTTATAAAACTATATCGGGAGATGTCTTTTAAAAAAGGCATCTCCTTTTTTCGTCAGGATTTATATGAAATGTCCATAGAACCTTCGGGGAATATGGGCATTTTTGTTATATAAACATAGAAATATTACTACAGAAGCGTAGAGTGGCAAATGTAGTCTGAAAAAAGAAGGTATATCCAAAAATAATTTAGCATATATTTGAGTTGTGAATAAGATAACTAGTGCACTAGCTATCCTGAACAGAGAGACTGGAATACGATTATATTTTATAGAAGAAAAAAATACAAAAAATTCACGATTACATAATTGTGTAATACTTTCGTTGAGAATGTGAAGAAATAAAAAGAGAGCAAGGCTGTTTGGAAAACAGAAAGGAAAAAATAAAGGTATCAATAAAGTATAAACGGAAAGTAGGTAAAGAGTATGAGAGAGTGGAAGAAAAATAAAAGATTAAAACAGGTAATTGCCTTTCTGTTAGTATCCTCTATGCTTTTGACGAGTTTGATTGAGCCAAACAGTATAGCTGCCAGCATGGAAGATATGTCAATGACTCCGGGCGAAACCGGAAATTCAGATGGAACAGAAATCGGAATTTTAAATGAAGGAGAAGGAATCGAAATTGAAAATTCGGATGAAAAAACAGATGAAATCAAAACTCTGACTTATGAGGATGACAGCCTTGTTGTAACAGCAACCACAGACGTGAACAATGTATTTGCGGCAGGAGATACTTTAAAGGTAACTTCAATTACAGCAGAAAATGCAGAGAGTGCTGCTCAGTACGACAGTATAAGCAATACCCTTCAGGCAAAAGCTTCCGGAGAAAATTATAATCTGGCAGGCTTCCTGGCGTATGACATTGCACTGGTCGATGCAAACGGAAACGAGATGGCGCTGAACAATGATGTAACGGTATCCATGAATTTTAAGACTTTGGTACGTCCGTATAGCGTAGATTTTACAACATTCGGAACGAACGGTTATAAAATCACTGCATCGGAGCTGAACGATGGACAAGCTGTAGATCTTGCAGATGACGGTCGTTTGTATGAGTGGTCAGTTGATACAGATTTTCAGTTGCGGCAGACAACATTCGCATCACATCCGTGTAGAGAATATGCATTTGCATGGATGGAGGAAAAAGTAACGGAGATACCAGAAGTGACTGAGATACCGGAGATAACAGAGTCACCAGAAACGACCGAGACGCCGGAGGCAACGGAGACTCCACAACTAACCGAAACACCAGAGCCGACGAAGGAAGCAAAAACTCTGATCAAGGTCGTGGAGAATGACAATGTAACCGTAGTCGTAACGGAAGTGGACGAAGGTGCAATTCCGGAAAATGCAGAACTGAGCGTTACGCCGATTCAAGAATCAGATGATGCATACAAGGATGTTGAGACAAAATTACAGGAAAAAGCAGCGAAAGAGGCATATGATATCGTGGGCTTCCTGGCATACGATATCACCTTTGCAGACGCAGCTGGAAATAAGATAGAACCGAACGGGCAGGTGCAGGTATCCATGGAATACATCAACCCGGAATCACCGGCAGGCGTTGGAACATCTGAATCAGGAATCCATGTAGAAGGAGAGGATGAAGAAAGCGAAGAAGCAGAACAGGAATCTGGAACACAGCTGACCGTGATGCATCTGGAAGAAGATGCGGATGGTAACGTCAAACAGGTTGTGGATATGAATCAGAGCAATCAGTTGAAGAAAATCGAGGCAACTGAAAATCAGGAAATCCAGAAAGCAGAGTTTGTAACAAATAGCTTTTCTACCTATACAATAACATGGACTGTATCGGAGAGAAAAGAAGAGTCAAACGTTTATGATGGATACGATGAAAATGTAGAGTCTTTGACAACTGTTGATACAGTAGATCATACTTCAGCTGGAATTACAATGCGCATGATAAATTATAATACAGCGGCCAATGGAATGAGTGATACTATTGGAGGCGGTTATGGGAATGGTACGATTAAAAAGAATTTGCTTCAAAAAGTACTGCAAAATGGTTATCCGGTTACTAGCGATGGTGCAGATATTTCTTCTTTATTTAGTGGTGGTCAGACAGTAAATCATCTTTTCCGTCAGGATATATATAATAGTACCGGATATTATGAGTACAGCAGTTTTGAAAATTATGCGCATTTAGAAGAGAGTGGAAACTTTACAGTATATGAGCAAATTGGAACGCCATCAAATAACACTAATTATTTTTATAAACGTGGAAATTTTATGCCATACAATGAGATTGAAGCTGGAAAATTTTCTACAAACACAAATCTTTACGATGAAAATGGTAGAGAATTAACGCCAGAAGACGAAAGATATAATGAAAAATTATATAAGACTCAGGGAAGCAATGACTTTTATTTTGGTATGTATATGGGAGCAAATTTTGTACAGCCGAAAGATGGAAAAATGAGCCAAACCGGTCAGCCTATGCGGTATGAGTTCAATGGTGATGATGACCTTTGGATTTACATTGATCATGTGCTTGTATTAGATATTGGTGGTATTCATGATGCGCATTCTGGATACATTGATTTTGCGACTGGAGAAGTTGGCTGGTATGATTGTAAAACAGGCGGTACGCCAGCATTATCAACCACAACCATTAAGGCAATGTTCCAATCGGCAGGAAAATTCCCGGATGGAACGACATGGGATAATAGCAAAGCAGGGAATTATTTTGATGGTAATACATTCAAAGATTATACTTCTCATACTTTCAAAATGTTTTATATGGAGCGTGGGGAAGGGGCTTCTAACCTTCATATGAAATTTAATCTTGAAGTTGTGCCGGAAGGACAGATACAGGTAACAAAACAGCTGACTAATACAGATAAAGAAAAATATGCTAATGTAGAGTTTGCTTTTCAGGTATATGCACAGAAGATTCTTCATACGGACAGCCAGGGAAATGAGACGTATTCTGATACGGAATATGTACCTTTAACAAGTGCAGCATATCAGGGAACGAATGATCCTGTAACATTTCATGATGATGTGGTTTTGGGAGAAGGATCATCTGCAAAAACATACAATCATGTATTTTACCTGAAATCAGATCAGACGGCTGTATTTAAAAATCTAAAAGCGAACCGCAAATACTATGTGGTAGAAGTTGGAGTAAATGCAAAAGAGTATGATAAGGTTATTATCAATGGTACAGAGTATAAATCATATAATGATGAACAGCAGATAACAGGTGTCATTGAGGATGTACAAACGGATGAACAGGAGGTTGGAAACCGTCCGGCAGTTGTTTGTGAAAACAATTGTTCTGTGTACAACAGCCGGGAACTTCGCATTACGAAGCAAATGGCAGCAGGTCAGACGACTGCAGATACTTTTAGTTTTCAGATTTATCTGACAGGTCAAGATGGTTCACTGGTTCCATATGCGGATGGAGACTATTATTTGAAGGATCAGGATGGCTACTATTATTACTGCAATGGAAGTCAGCTGGTGAAAAATGTAGATGAAGAAAATGCATCTGCGAAGCCTTCGATAGTTTGCGGAACAACAACTTCTGATGGAATTGTTTCTGGTGTTCCACAGAATTATACCGTGGTTATCACGAGTATTCTTTCTGGAACAAGCTTTAAAGTGGAAGAGGTAAATCTGACAGATAGTACTTATCTGGACCCTGAAAAAAATGTAAAAACAGGTACTTATGATTCTTCTTCCGTAAATGGAGCGGATGGTGCGATTAAACTCGGTACTGACGCAGAAATAACTATTACCAACCAGAAGAAAGAGTGGGAGATTGTGAAATGCAGTACAAGCAGCAAGGAACAGATTTTATCTGGTGCAGAATTCACTTTGACATCAACAGATCATACCTATTATGGTAAGTCTGCTTCAACGACTGGAAAGATTGAATGGTATTCCGATCATACATTTGAAAACGATAAGAAAATAACGGAGAGTCAGATTGCAGCAGGCAGTTATACGCTTGCAGAGACAAAAGCACCGGTGGGTTATGTGTGCAGCACAGACACATGGACAATTGAAATTGGACAGAATGGCTCCCTGAAAAGCATTACAGGGGTAAAAAGTGGTAACACAGCAACGAGTGGTAATAAAACAACGTGCTATTTTGAAAATGCTCCATCCTACGATTTGCCGAGTACTGGAGGACGCGGAATCTTATGGTATGCGATGAGCGGAATGTTGTTTATGATGGCAGCAGTGTTCATCTTATATAAAAACAAATGCAGGGAGGAATGACAAACGCAAAGTAAAAAGGAACTCGTTAACAAAACAAGAAAAAAGAAAGGAAGAGAAAGATATGAGTAAAGGAAAAAAAATTTTAGCGGTGTTATTGACGGCGATTATGACTGTAGCAATGGCTGTTACTGCGTTGGCAGCAGGAACGCAAAGCAGAATTACCATTTCAGGCACAGGCATTGATCAGACAGCAAATGTTAAGTATGAACAAATCATCAAAGAAGATCCTCAATCCATATATGGATGGCAATTTACAAATGATGCGATTAAAACAGCATTTGTAAATGGATGGAATAGCGTGGGTGCAGGAACTCTGGATGCAGATGGTGTGATTGCGGCTATGATTGCGGCGGACATGATTGAAAATCCTGCGAATGTTCATGTAACAGCCGGAACAATCAATCCGTCAGCGAATTTTAATGCAGCCGTAGCAGCTGTAGCAAAGGCTGATCCAAGTCTGCTGACAAAATCTATGAGCAATATTGGAACTGCGGAAAATGTAGAAATTGGTGCAAATGTATCTGGTACAGGAGCGGGTCTTTACATTGTAACTGCTCAGAAAGAGGGGTACACATACCTTCCAATGGCTGCTTATATGAGTTTTGCTGGTGACGATGTTGCAATTCAGGCAAAAGGTTCTACGGATCAGATTAACAAAGTTGTAGCAGAATCTGGAAAATCTGTTGCTCCTGGAGCTGAAGTTGATTATACAATTACACAGCAATATTTATATATTGCACCACAGGCATCAGACAAAACATTTACAATCACTGATACATTAACAAATGGTACGATAAAGACGGACACCGTGAAAGTTTATGTTGTAGATAGTATTGATAAAGTGAGTGGAGTTAGCGATACAGATCTTTTAGCAAGTGGTAAATATTCAATTACTTTTGAACCTGCAAGTGCAAATGATAAAACAATATTTACAGTAGATTTTAGTGGTGATAAATATGATAGTGCATTGGCTGGAAAAACAGTAGTTATTAAATATTCTGCAATTGCTGGTGCAGTAACTACAAATGCACCTCTTACGAATAATGTTGCATCTAGCAATGGTACAGGAAAAATTGTTAATACAAAACCAGTTAGTTTTGAAGTGACAAAGGTAGAAAAGGGAGATAATGAAGATCAGACAAAAGTACTCAGTGGCGCGAAATTCCAGATTTATAAAGCGGTAGATAAGGATACTGCAAATGCAAAAGAACTTACATTGGAAGATGGAACAAAAGTTTATGGTCTGGCAGTTGGTGCTGAAATTACAACAGATACCAATGGTAAAGCAAGCGTCAATAATCTCGATGCTCAGGTAACATATTATGTAAAAGAGACACAGGCTCCTGCAGGTTATTCATTAAATGATACTGCTTACGAACTCAAAGGTGCAGCAGCAAAGGAAGATACTACAGAAACAATAAAGGATAATGGAGTTACGTATACGGTAGTCACTCATAACTTCAGCGATTTTAATGGTCAGACAATCACAGATACGAAACTTGCCAACCTTCCATCTACTGGTGGTATCGGTACTACAATCTTCACAGCAGCAGGATGTCTGATTATGATCTGTGCAGCAGTGTTTTTGTTTGCAAGCCGCAGAAGATTTTCTAAATAATAAGACATTCAGTAATCGCATATAGAGATTCCATACTATGATTTAGGTGTCAAAACCTTGATTACGGATTGTTTCGTGCTACGCACTTCCACAATCCTGCCCCCGCATTCGCAATCTATGGGGCCCCCGCCCCACTTCTTGCTCATGTGTGGGCGTGTCAATAAGGTATATCTCCACTTACATGCAAGCATGACGTGGAAAATACCTTTTGACACTGTAATCATACTATTTTATATGAAAACTATTGGTGCTTAATAAGGTCGGGGCAGGTTGCCTGCCCCGATGTTATAAAATTTGATACAACAATAAGGAGAGGACAGATGAAAAAATATTTCTCCAGAATTATGATAGTGTTATTATTTTTATCCGGTCTGTCCTTGTTGCTGTATCCGACATTCAGTGATATATGGAATCAGTACCGAAATGAACAACTCATTACAAAATACGAAGAGGCAGTGAACACTCTGCCAGATGATCATTATGAGGCACTCTGGCAAAAGGCAAAGCAATACAACGCGCAGCATAAAGTGAATCATATCGTGGATGCATTCCGTGAGGAGAAGGAAGATGAATGGTCTCGTTCTTACGATACCATTTTAGATCCCAATGGTGATGGCCTGATGGGAAGTATCGAGATTCCGAAGATTGGAGTGAAACTTGCGATTTACCATGGACTAAGCAAAGAGGTATTGGAAAAAGGGTGCGGACACGTAGAGGGAAGCAGCCTTCCGATCGGAGGAAAAGGAACTCATGCTGCACTGGCAGCGCATCGCGGACTTCCATCCGCAAAGCTTTTTACGGATTTGGATCAGATGGAGGAAGGTGACATTTTCATTCTCAATATCCTCGGCAAGAAACTTGCTTATGAGGTAGACCAGATCAAGATTGTTTTGCCTGAGGAGGTGCAGGAACTCGATGTTGTAGAGGGAAAAGATTATGTAACGTTAGTTACCTGTACCCCGTATGGTGTCAATACTCACCGCCTGCTGGTACGCGGAAAACGTACAAAATATGTGGAAGAAATAGAAAATCAGCCAGTGGCTGCGGAAACAGAGAATGCGGCAGAAATCGATCCGAAAATATTTCTATTGGCTGGACTTGGGGTATTCTTTGTAAGTGTGATAATTTTATACTTTGTTATAAGAAGAAAGAAGGAGGGCAGAAAATGAGCCGGAAAAAGATGAAAAAAAATGGGATAAAAAGATTTCTGATTTTCCTGACGGTTTTGTCTATGCTGTTTGGAATGAGTCAGACGGTATCTGCCGGTTTATATGAGCTGGACAGGAAAGGAAACTTTACACTGACATTGCGGGAAGACGAAAAAGGAACAGGAACAGAACCGAAGGTGTTTCCGGGAATTGTGCTGAGGCTTTATAAAGTTGGAAGTGTGAAAAATAATAGCGGAGCAATCAGCTTTGTGATAGATTCTGCATTGCAATCGACAGGGGTAAATTTTGACAATCTGACAACGGCAGATGCATCTGTAAAGGCAGCAAATGTACTTGCGGATGCAGTCAAAGATTCTGAAATTGCATTTCAGGAGGCGGTTAGCAATGCCAATGGAGTTGCAACATTCGGAAATCTTGATCTTGGAATGTATCTGATCGTCAAGAGCGTTGGCAATAGTAAAATCAGAATATCGCCGATACTTTTGTCTCTGCCTTATATGGAAGATGCCGATACCTGGCTGTACGATGTAGATGCTTATCCGAAAATAGAAACGTCGAAAAACAATGATGATAAATCACCGGAGGGAAATCCAAAAATGCAGAAGTCTGTAACAAGTTCTTATACGACTCCTGCGAGAAGTACGGTCTATACAACGACAACGTCCAGTACGGCAAGCTCTGTAAAAACTGGCGATGATACACCAATCGCTGTATGGATTGGTGCATTGGCGGTAGCCGCAGTCGCCATTGGTGTTGTGATATTGCGTAAGAAAAACAAGGGGTAAGGGACAGGTATCTGTCCTACCTCTGTTTATGAAGGAAAAAGTTTTCCAGTTCTGCTGCCACGTCAAGCAGGGAAGTGTAGACTCCAGCCACGATATCCCGCACAGGTGAAATATCCTGAACAAGGTCAGGAATGATAACGGGAATCATGCCGGCGCTGTGAGCTGCGCGTATACCGTTTATGGCGTCTTCTAATGCCATGGCGTTGGCGGGATTTACCTGCAGAGCGCTGCAGGCTTTCAGATAAATATCTGGATCTGGTTTGCCGTATGTGACCATATCTCCGGTGATGACAGCGTCAAAATATTCTTCAATATGTTCTCTTTTTAAATGTGCCCAGGCATGGTTCGGTGAAGATGAAGTTGCCACGGCACATTTTAATTGGCACTTCTTTATTATGGACAAAATTTCATGAAGTCCTTCTTTGGCGGGAGCACCGCCATTTTTTGCAAGTTCATTGTAAGCATTCCGGTAAGTATTGTGAAAATGGTCATAGGGAAACTCTTCACCATATTGCTGTTTGAAATAAATCTCACGCACGGTCCGGTTCATCCCAAGTGTGTTGGTGATGTGATAACCAAGAGGACCATAACCAATCTGAGCACCTGCAATATCCCAGGACTTCTGAACAAGGCGCTCACTGTCAAACATCAGTCCATCCATATCAAAAATAATCGCTTCTAAATGTTTAAAATATCTTGTATCCATCGAAAAATCCTCCTGAAAATATCATAACACTTGCTTCCCGCTTTTTACAACATAAATACAAGTTCAAACTATATACACATACAAAAAACTGTCGTATAATAATAAAGAAAAATGTTCACCCGACATAAGATGAGTAAAGAGGAGGTAATCGTATGCAGTCTGTTTTTGAAGCAATTAACGGCATATTCGGTTTCATTGGTCCGTTATCTGATTTTTTGTGGGATTTTCCTACAAATTTTGAGTGGTATAAGAACATTCCTATTTTGGGAAATTTCTCAATTGCCATTATTCTGCTCCTTGGATCTGGCATATTCTTCAGCTTTAAGCTGGGATTCATGCAGGTAACTTATTTTAAAAAGGGAATTAAGGTTATGACGGAGAAAAGGACCGTAAATACAGGAATTTCTCCGCTGGCGGCCTTTCTTCTCAGCTCTGCAATGCGTGTAGGTCCGGGAAACATCCTCGGTGTTACAGGAGCAATTGCAGTAGGCGGACCGGGAGCATTATTCTGGATGTGGATATCTGCGTTTTTCGGAATGGCAGTTGCCTATATGGAAGGTGTTCTGGCACAGATTTTTAAAGAGAAAAAGGATGATGAGTTTGTAGGTGGTCTTCCTTTTTATGGAAGAAAGCTTCTGGGAAACAAGGCATGGATTGGCATATTCCTGTCGGTTCTGTATATCCTTTATGCACTTTGCTGTCTGCCGGCACAGGGATTTAACGTAGTTTCTTCCATAGGAAGAATGGCAGAAATTGTCACAGGCACTACAATAGATTCAAATTCTGTTTTCTATTATATTGTGGGAACTCTGATTATTGTACTGACTGCTGTAATTGCCTTTGGAGGTATTCGTAAAGTTACGAAATGGACGGACAAAATGGTTCCTGTTATGGCAATACTTTATATTGTTGTGGTAATGATTCTTGTGTGTCTGAACTTTGGACGGATTCCATATTTCTTTAAAGCTGTATTCAGCGGTGCATTTAAGCCGGATGCATTTTTCGGAGGTGTCTTTGGAACTGTTTTGGCTCAGGGTGTGAAGAGAGGACTGATGTCAAATGAAGCAGGTCAGGGTACAATTACCATGTCTGCTGCAGCTTCTGATGCGAAACATCCATGCGAACAGGGTATGCTTGCCTCTATTGGTGTATTTCTGGATACCATTGTGATCTGTACATTGACAGGTTTTGTAGTTGTTATGGCTCACTGCTGGACAGGAGAAGGCGCAGCAGCCTGGGCGGAACTGGATAAACTTCCGAAATTTACAGCATCTATTGCAGCGCTTACTCCAGGAACTGCTATGAATGCAGTGATAACGTTTCTGGTGACATTCTGCTTTTGTCTGTTTGCATTTACATGTCTTCTTGGAATGATTAGTTTTTCCGAAATCGCAGCTAACCGTATCCGCAGAGATAAAATCTGTATCAATACAGTTCGCTGTATTGCGTTGTTTGTGGCAGCCTTTGGAATTCTTTGTAATATTGCAGGATTAGAACTTGGAAATTTGTGGGCATTTTCAGATTTGGGAAACATATTAATCGTGTATTTCAACGTTCCCATCGTATATGTAGGAGCAAAATATGTTTTCAGGGCAACCCGCCATTATAAAAAGAACGATGGAACACCGTTTACATCAGAAACAATCGGACGAAATGACTGTACATACTGGGATGAACGGGCAAAAACAAAGAGATAATCAGTTGAAAAAGATTGATCTTGATGTATATCTAAAAGGGGATGGAGACTATGAAAAAAGCAGCAGTTATGGTTTCAGACGGAAGAATGAAGGTCATCGTACGCGAACTGGCAGGTGCTGGATTTGAAGTGCTTGCCTGTACGCAGCTTGATGAACTGGAAGAAATGGAACGAAGGGCGCTGGAATGGGATGTGCTGATTCTGCCGATTCGTGGAATCGATTCCGAAGGAAATGCCAGTATTCCAGGTGTTTCCTTTCCGATGCAAAAGACGCTTGCAGAACTTCGACCGGAGGCTCAGGTGATTACCGGACTGCAGACGGATTATCTGAAAAGTTTGCAGCGGGAGGTAAAATGCTATTTTGAAGATGAGCAGGTTCGAAGAAAAAATGTGCAGCTGACGGCGGAGGGGATTTTGTATCTTCTTTTGAAGGAAACCACAAAAAGTATTTTTGAGCAGTCGATTGATCTGGTTGGATACGGTTATGTGGGGCAGGCAGCGCATGAATTGTTGACAAAAGTCGGAATCTCTCATCGGATTGTGGATAAACATGAGAAAATCACGGATGACGGTGTACAGGTGATGTCTTTGGAAACATGGAAAAAGACGGCTCCTGCGGAGGTGATTATCAATTCTGCACCGGTGCTCGTTGCAGATGAGGAGACAACTGCCAGATGGCAGGAGAAAACTTTTTTTATTGATATTGCAAGCGGAGCGGTCGGAGCTGATGCAAAGACGAAGGAAAGAATCCGTTATCTTGCTGCGCCGCCGCTTCCAGGTCTTGTAGCGGAGGAAAGCGCAGGAAAAATGCTGGCAGATTATATTCTGCGTCAGTTCGGATAAATAAAATAGCCTATATATTGTATATTCGTTGATTATTTATCATTGTTAAATGTAGAGGCTGGCGTAATCAAACAAAATTCAAAATGGATAGGAAAGATATTATGAGAAGAAAAACAGAAAAAACAATAGTGATGTTTATGTTGGCGACTGTGATGGCATCGTTTGGTGGGTGTGGGACTACCGTCAGTGAACCAGATCAGGTTGTTGAAACTGAGAAACCGAAGGAGACATCGGTACCTGTGGTCATGGAAACTGCTACACCGACACCTACGGCAACTCCGACAGCAACGTCAACGCCGATTCCGGTGCCGACGATTGTAACAACAGAAACGCCAAAAGATGGCAGCTATATTATTGAGGGAAGCGATTCCAGGATGCTGACGCAGGAAGAAGTCAATGTGATGGATGCGAATCTGCGCCAGATGGCAATCAATGAGATTTATGCGCGGCATGGGCGTAAGTTTAAGGATCAGACGATTCAGGAGTATTTTAATGCGAAAGCATGGTATACGCCATCTGTAGAGCCAGAGGCTTTCAGTGAAAATGTATTCAATCAGTACGAAAAAAGTAATATCAGTCTTTTGTCGGGGCAAGCAACTGGAAATACAGGCAATGCGGCAATGGGCAGCAGCTGTATCGATTGTGCCGGAAGATATTATCGTGAATATGCGTCCTCACCTCTGAAGTACTGCGAACTGAATGTAAGTCTTTATACAGATCCGGGATTGCCGGCCTGCAATGCAGGGGATTGTGTTGGTGAAGTACAATTTTATGATACCGAGTATTTTCCGGATGGAGTCAATCAGGAAACAAGTTATGAGCATGGATATATTTATCTGCTATCTCCGAACGTATATTCCGTACAGTTTGATTCTGAAGGAGGCTTTACGATGACTGTAGATGAAAACGGAGTGACTTTGAGCGGATTTTATCAGGATGGATATTACAATCTGATGGAACGCTTTTATTCGTAAAGTGGAAGTAAAGATTTACACAGGGAAACAGCCGGTAGGGGAGCTACCGGCTGTTTCGAGGGGAGTATAAATAATTAAATAAGGGGTTACTGTAAAAAAAATTTTTGAAGGGTAAATTTCTTTTACACAGTAGATTATAATATAGTTCAATTTAAATTGCAACAATTATTAGAGAATATTGTCACGTTTTTGGTATTTTCTACCATAAGAAATAGCAGAAAGCGACAAAAATAAGTGCATAATTCTTTGTCTGTCATGGAACAATACAACTGTAAATAAAAATTTTATTTTACAGGAGGAACAAAAAATGGCAAAGAATTATGAATCAAATAGCAATAAGATGTCCAATGAGGGAAACACATCCAGTAAGAACACAACCAGCAGAAATGCATCCACATCAAACACATCCAGCAAGAATACAACCAGCAAAAATGCTTACAGTCAGAATTACAACAATAAGAACGCAAACAACAAGAACGCGTCTAACAGAAATGAATCCAACAGAAACAGTATGACTTCTGATTACGACAACTACTAAAATTTCAGTCAGCTGCAGCGTACGCCGGGGAGCCTTTTGGCTTTCCGGTTTTGCAGTTTTATAGAAGAAGCAGCTTTTCGCTTATGGTCGGGGGATGCATATAATAAAGAAAAAGGAAAATTTATCATGTTTCAACTGGAAACAATTTCTCCCAAGATGCTGGACTATTATGTGGATCGAAGAGATTCTCTGATCATAGATTTGCGCCCGGAAGAAGAATATGCCGTTTCTCATGTGAGAAATGCTATTTCTGTGCCATATGATACCTTAGATGAGTGGGAAACATTTCCCAGGGGAAAAATCCTTGTTTTTTACTGTGACAGAGGAGGAGCGAGTATGCTGGCGGCCAAAAAGTATATGAAACTGGGCTATCGGGTGAGGTCGGTGATCGGCGGCTTTTTGGCTTATCATGGAAGAAATCTTGTAATTTCCGCATAATCATAGTAGAATTGTGTTCAGTAGGCAGAATAAAAACTAAGAAAAAAACAAGAGGTGAAAGAAATGAAATACATGTTTGCATCCGATATACACGGATCTATCTATTATTGTAAGAAAATGCTGGAGGCATATCAGTCAGAGAAGGCAGATCGCCTGGTATTGCTGGGAGATCTGCTTTATCATGGACCGAGAAATGATCTTCCGAAGGAATACGCGCCAAAGGAAGTGATTGCACTGTTGAATGAAGTGAAGGAAGAATTGTATGTGGTTCGTGGAAACTGTGATGCAGAAGTAGACCAGATGGTTCTGCAGTTTCCGATTATGGCAGATTACTGCATTATTATGGATGGCGAGAGAACGATTTATGCCAGCCATGGACATGTATACAATCAGGATAACCTGCCGCCGATGAAGAAAGGGGACATTTTTATCCAGGGGCATACCCATCTGCTGGCGGCAGAAAAACTGGAAAATTATACGTTTTTAAATCCAGGTTCCGTTTCGATTCCAAAGGGCGGCAACATTCCTACATACGCTGTTTTGGAGGACGGTCTGTTCAGCATTCGGGGCTTTGATGGAGAGATTGTAAAGGAATTACAGCTGTAATTGTAAAAAACAAAACCATACAGA
Source organism: Eubacteriales bacterium (assembly GCA_030536755.1). Classification (GTDB taxonomy): domain Bacteria; phylum Bacillota; class Clostridia; order Lachnospirales; family Lachnospiraceae; genus JALFVM01. The sequence continues at coordinate 13,702 of JAUNPJ010000080.1, forward strand.
AATGGAGAATTTATGGCAAAACAATACTGGGAATTGATTGCTCCCTGCCATTTTGGGCTGGAGGCAGTGTTAAAACGGGAAATAGTGGATCTGGGATATGAGATCAGCAAGGTGGAAGATGGAAAAGTAACATTTCTGGGTGATGCCAAGGCGATTGCGGATGCGAATGTTTTTCTTCGGACTACAGAGAGGATTCTTCTTAAGGTGGGAGAAGTACGTGCGACTACCTTTGAAGAACTGTTTGAGAAGACAAAGGAATTGCCCTGGGAGGAATTCATACCAAAGGATGGAAAATTCTGGGTAACAAAAGCCAATTCAATCAAGAGTAAGCTGTTTAGTCCTTCGGATATTCAGTCAATTATGAAAAAAGCCATGGTGGAGCGTCTGAAAAAAGTCTATGGACTTTCCTGGTTTCCGGAGACAGGTGCCAGCTATCCGGTGCGCGTTTCGTTTATGAAGGATGTGGCAACCATCGGAATCGATACCTCCGGTGTATCGCTGCACAAAAGAGGATATCGTCAGATGACCGCCAAAGCGCCGATTACAGAGACCTTGGCGGCGGCACTGATCATGCTGACGCCCTGGAAGAAGGACAGAATTCTGGTGGATCCATTTTGCGGAAGCGGAACGTTTCCGATTGAGGCTGCTATGATGGCGGCTAATATTGCACCGGGCATGAATCGGGAGTTCCTTTCGCAGAAATGGGACAATCTGATTCCGAGAAAATGCTGGTATCAGGCGCTGGATGAGGCGGCAGATGTGATGGACACTTCCGTTGAGGTAGACATTCAGGGGTATGATCTGGATGGCGAGGTTGTAAAATACGCGAGGGAAAACGCGAGACTTGCGGAGGTAGACCATCTGATCCATTTTCAGCAGAGAGATGTCAAAGATCTGCATCATCCGAAAAAATACGGTTTTATCATTACCAATCCGCCTTACGGGGAACGTCTGGAGGAAAAAGCAATGCTGCCGGAGCTTTATCATGAGATTGGTGAGGCCTATCGAAGGCTGGATGACTGGTCTATGTATCTGATTACATCCTATGAGCAGGCAGAACGAGACATTGGAAGAAAAGCGGATAAAAATCGTAAGATTTACAATGGAATGCTGAAAACATATTTTTATCAGTTTATGGGGCCAAGACCTCCAAAAAGAAAGTAGCAGATGACGCAGGAAAGGAGGGCGATGTAATGGCAGAGAAGATTCGATTGACTCAGATGGCCAGGACAGCCGGATGAGCGGCAAAAATAGGTCCTGAGACCCTTGCCCAGGTTCTGGGTAAGCTGCCAAAATTTTATGATGAAAACCTTCTTGTGGGCATTGAGACTTCCGATGATGCGGCAATTTATAAGGTGACAGATGACATTGCTCTGATTCAGACGGTTGACTTTTTTACGCCGGTGGTGGATGATCCATATACATTTGGACAGATTGCAGCAGCAAATTCGCTGAGCGATGTGTATGCGATGGGCGGAGAACCAAAGATCGCTCTGAATATTGTGGGATTTCCGAATTGTCTGGATCCATCTATTTTGGGAGAGATTCTGGCGGGAGGCGCAGATAAAGTGAAGGAGGCCGGCGCGGTGCTGGTTGGCGGTCACAGTGTGCAGGATGAGGAGCCGAAATACGGCCTTTGTGTGACAGGATTTGTGCACCCCAAAAAGATTTTTAAAAATTACGGATGTCAGCCGGGAGATGTGCTGATTTTGACCAAGCAGATTGGAAGCGGAATCATCAATACTGCTGTAAAGGCAGAGATGGCATCGGAACAAGAGGTTCACGAGGCTGTAAAGGTGATGTCTTCTTTAAATAAGAAAGCCAAAGAGGCTGCTGAACATTTTTCTATCCATGCATGTACAGATATAACGGGCTTTGGGCTTCTTGGTCATTGTATGGAAATGGCTGAGGCGAGCGGCGTTTCCTTCCACTTGTCTGTGCAGGATATCGCTTTTATGGATGGAGCTGCTGAATATGCGAAGATGGGGCTGGTACCTGCCGGTGCATATCGAAACCGCGCATATGCCGGGGGAAATGTGGAGGCAGGTGAGACAGAGGAATGTTATCTGGATCTTCTGTATGACCCTCAGACTTCAGGTGGATTGCTGTTCAGTGTTGGGGCAGAAGAAGCGCCGGCTTTGCTGGAAGCCTTGGAAAATGCACAGATGGATACAAAAGTATCTGTAATCGGAACAGTAAAAGGAAAAATGGAAAAGCTTATTTATGTTCAATAATGCAAAATCAAAATAAGATTTATCGGGAAGTTTGAAAATCAAAATTTCTATACAAAACCTTGCATTTTTTGACAAACTGTGCTATGATCCCATCTTTGACAGTTAGAAAATTAAAAAATCGCTGAATCCCTTGTGTTTGCT
>JAUNPJ010000135.1 GCA_030536755.1 Eubacteriales bacterium
CCGAAAAAGAAAGTGATTATCAGTCTGGCACCCAGTGACAAGAAGAAAAGCGGATCCCATTTTGATCTTGCCATGGCGGTCGGGCTGCTGCAGCAGAATGAAGATATTGGTGCAAAGAATATTGAAAACTATGGCTTTATTGGAGAATTATCGCTGGATGGAAGGCTGAGAGCCTGCAGAGGGATACTGCCAATGATTATTGCTGCCAAGAGAAATGGAATCCGAACATTGATTGTTCCTGTGAAGAATCTGAATGAGGCAAAGCTTGTTCATGGGATTGATGTTAAAGGCTTTGATACTCTGGTCGATGTAATTCGATACCTGGAAGGAAAGAGTATAGAGAGTACAGAAATCGCTCCTCAAGTGCCGAAAGTGATGGAGACAGAGGAAAAACAGCTGGATTTTTCTGATGTGAAAGGACAAAATGAGCTAATTGAAGCAGTCATTTTGGCAGCTGCAGGCGGTCATAATATGCTGATGATTGGAGAACCCGGATGCGGAAAGACAATGATTGCACAGCGGATTCCCACAATACTTCCACAGATGACGGAAGAAGAGTGCCTTGAGGTTACCAAGATATACAGTATCTCGGGTATTTTGCCAAATGGACATGCTCTGATGAAAACACGTCCTTTTCGTGCTCCACATCATAATGCCTCACTAAATGCATTAATTGGAGGTGGGGCAAATGCAATGCCGGGAGAGGTTTCTCTGGCTCATAACGGAGTGCTGTTTCTGGATGAACTGGCTGAGTTTTCAAGACGGACGCTGGATGCTTTAAGGCAGCCGGTCGAGGATAAAAAGGTTTCTATTTCCAGAGTGAATGGTACCCATACATATCCATCAAATTTTATGTTTGTAGCTGCGATGAACCCGTGTCCATGTGGTTATTATCCTGGATCGAAATGCCGCTGTACGGACTATGAAATTATTAAGTACCGGGGAAAAATTTCCGGACCGATCATGGATCGAATTGATATACAGAAATCGGTTCATCCGGTAAATTTCTTTGGGATGGATAAAAAAGAACCGGCAATGTCTTCAGAAGTAATTAGGAAAAGAGTGGAAAGGGCACGAAAAATACAGCAGGAACGTTATGCGAGTGAGGAAGGCGTGAACTGCAATGCACAGATGTCTACCTCTCTAATCCAGAAATATTGTGTTTTGGACAATGAATCGTTGCAGCTTTTGCGTGAAGTCAGTGAAGAATATGGCTACAGTGCCCGCGTAATTCATAAACTTCTCAGACTGGCAAGAACAAGTGCAGATCTGGATGAATCGGTAAATATTCGTTTGAAGGATGTACAGTTGGTATTATCGTGCAGGGATCTTGACCAGAGTAATAGCAAAATGATGGTGGTGAAGTGATATGGAATACTGGATATGGCTTTCTCTTCTTCCTTATATTGGCCCTGTGACAGCGAATCGTCTGCTGGAACACTTTGGAAACCCATCAAGAGTGTATCATGCTGAAAGTTCGGAACTCGTAAAGGTAAAGGGGATTACGGGAAGACAGATTCAGAGTATAGCTGATAACAAATCTCTGGATTGTATCTGGAAACTAATGGATTCCTGTCATCAAAATAATATTTCGCTTCTTCTGAAAAGTGATGCCAGATACCCAGAACGTGCTAAAAGGTTGGAAGATGCTCCTATTGTATTATACTACAAAGGTCATTTTGAAGATATAAAAGTTCCGGTAGCCATTGTAGGTGCAAGAAGGTGTACACAGGAGGCAAAATTTTATGCAGTAGAACTTGCAGAACAGTATGCAAGGAATGGTCAGACAGTGATAAGCGGAATGGCAAAAGGAATTGATTCTTACGCCCATACAGCATGCTTGAAAGAAGACGGATATACCATTGCCATTGTTGGAAATGGTTTGGATATGTGCTATCCGAGCGAACATAAAAAACTTATGGATTGTATTATTGAAAAAGGATTGCTGCTCTCAGAATATCCACCCGGAATAAGACCATCAAGATACACATTTCCACGCAGAAATCGTCTGATCAGTGCGTGGGCAGAGCGGATTATTGTGATTGCGCCGGGGAAAGGAAGCGGAGCACTGATTACGGCGGAATATGGAAGAAAGTATGGGAGACAGGTAGAAATTATTCACATATGATTTTTGACAGGTTGGAGATGGAACTGAAAAACAGCAACTTGTAAAGGTATGGATTTGATGCTAAGATGAAATCAGATTAAAGTGTGTTTTCAGAAATTTTCTCTCCAAAGTATGGTAAGTGGGGGTGATTATGTGGCTGAGAAGGATGTCACAGAAAAAATTCTTGAATCTTATAACGATGTATTTTCTGACATAGTAAATGTTCTTTTGTTTCAAGGAAAGCAG
>JAUNPJ010000081.1 GCA_030536755.1 Eubacteriales bacterium
TTACAGTATATAGAACCAGCCTTTACAAATCAAGAGGACACGGGTGGGACAGAGGGGAGGGTTCTGTGTCCGAAAAATATTTCGGACACAGAACCGTCCCCTCTGTCCCACTTTTTCTAAATTCTACTTGTTTTTTTCTGAAAATTGTATTTTACTATAAGTATGTATATTTATACTGTATAAAATTCTAAATAAAGGAGGGATGTATATGATGACGCAAAACACATCCTGATCCTTTTCACTCCAGGCACAATATTTCAATTCTCAAAAACAGGAGTGGAATCATATGAAAAAAGAAAAACTATATAAAAAACTATTTGCTCTTTTTCTCATGCTTTTATTATCCATTTGTATGCTGACGCCCCGGACTGTACAGGCCAGCAGTTATGGACTTAATAAAACATCTTTGAACCTTTACACAGGAAAAAGTTATCAATTAAAATTATCCGGCGTATACGGTACGCAAACCTGGTCTTCCAGCAATTCAAAGGTTGCTTCCGTCTCTTCTAAGGGACTGGTAAAGGCAAAAAAAGCCGGTAAAACCACGATTACCGTAAGAGTTGGATATTACTCCCGATATACCTGCAGCGTGACAGTCAAAAATCCTTACCTCAGTACCACAAAGGTTACGATGGTAAAAGGAAAAAGCTACACGCTGAAACTCAACGGTACCGGAATCAAAAGCGTTAAGACCAGCAATTCGTCTGTTGCCACAATTCAGAAGACCGGCAAGATTACCGCCAAAAAGAACGGCACCTGCAAAGTTACGATTACAGGCACCAATGGAAAATCGTATTCCTGTACGGTCAAGGTAGAAACACCGTCTATCTCAAAGACAAACATCAAACTGCAGACAGGCCAGACCGCTTCTCTGGCACTCAAAAACAATACCCAGAAAATCACCTGGGTTTCCGGCGATAAAAACATCGCAACTGTGAACAGTCAAGGCCAAATTACAGCCGTTCAGCAGGGCGATGTCAAAATCACCGCAAAGATAAACACAGCAAGCTATACATGTTATGTAAACTGCGTGGATCAGGCAGATACTTATACCCGCGCAGAGTGGATTTATCGTCTGATGAAAAACAGAGGAATTTCTCTCACCGGAAACAACAGTTCTGCCAATTATTACTATGCGGATACCAAGAATTGTCCTTACGGCGCTTACATTGAAGCCGCTTATGTGCGTGGTCTGCTTTCTGACGATACATACGAAGAGGACGTTCCGCTGTTTCACCCAAACAATACCGCTACCAGAGAATTTGCCGCTGTCACAGCCGTACGGGTTCTCGGCTATCAGCTTACCGACAGTATGCGCCTCTCCTGCTCGGATTCTTATCTTCTGAAATATACAAAAGAAGATTATCTTGCTGTACAAAATGGCCTGATCAGTCTTGAGAGCGGATACTTCCGCCCGGAAAATCCGATTACAGAGACAGCCAAACAGACGATGTATACAAAAATCGGTGAACTGGATACTTCCATCCTTGTTACCGAACCAAAAGATGAAGTAGAATATTCTTCCAGTTCTGTGACACTGGATACTTCGATTGCTGCATCTTACACATTAAAGAAAAACGAAGACGGCACATATCTGGTAATCATGCCGGCCAGCGATGAAGCCAACCGCATTTATGCCGGAAAAACCTTTATTCTTCCGGAAAACAAGCAAAATCCGCTTCCGGTTGCATTAACTGCTGTTTCCGTACAGAAAAATGTGAATGGAACCGTTGAAATCACTGCACGCCAGCCAAATGATATCCGTCAGGCATTATCCTCGGTAGAGTTTGCCGGACATCCAACACTAATCTCCAGCAAGATCACTCCTCTGACAGCAGGCGTTACCTGTACTTACCTGCCGAAAGGAAGTGTCCAGAGCGCAACCAAAAACGCACAGGCGTACTACATGGAATCTCCGGACGAAGAGCTCACCGGCATTACCATTGGCGGCAGCACTTCACTTCCGGGCAAACTGCATTTTGATCTGGGCAAGGGAATCACGCTTGATAAAGCCAAAAAAGCCAAACTCAAGGGTACGTTTGATCTGGAAATTCCGGATATCACAGCAAAAGTAGACATTGACTGCGGCTGGAGCGGCGTCAAAATCAACGAAGCTGTCGTATCGATCTCCGAAAAGGCAAAAACTACAGCAAAACTGGAATATACGGTTGCACAAAGTCAGTCTGCCCCCGGAGTATCCGGTTCCAAAGAACTGACGCGCGTACCATTCCAGCTTGGAGCAAGCCCATTGTCACTGGATCTTGTGATTTCTGTCTTTTATGATGCAAAGGGAAGTATTTCCATCGTTTATACTGTGGAATCCACACAGGGAATCCAGTATCAGAACGGCAATTACCGCAATCTGTGTACGTTCAAGAATTCTCTCGATCTTATGAATATAGAAGCGAGCGCCAAAACAGGTCTGAAGATTGGTCTGAACATCACAGCATTTGAAATCTGGGACATCATCGGAGTAGATGGGCAGATTGGACCGGGTGTGACCGCAAGCGTGAAAAACCATGTGACAGAAAATCTGACCTGCCTCGATGCATCCTTGTATATGTACGGAAAAGTCAGCCTGAGCACAGATACCATCCTCGGCGAATTCCTGAAAAACACCTGGCATTACCAGCTGGAACAGGTCATTTACAACGAAAACAACAGCCCGCTCAAGCTGAAGATTCATTTTGAAAATGCGAAAAAAGTACCTGCCTGCACTTACGGAAAAGGTAAAATCACCGGATACGTTTACGATGGTAAGACACAGGAAGCAATCTCAGGTGCACGAATCTGCCTGGAAGACGGTTCTACGACAGTCAAAACAGTCTATACCGGCAGCGACGGCAAGTATGTTTTGGAAGGTCTGTCTCCAAAGACATACACACTGAAAGTCTCCGCGACCGATTACAAGACCTTTGACGTACAACAGAAAGTGGAAAAAAATACTTCTACTTATGTGGAAACGGCTCTGATGCTTCTGCGTGAAGAAACTACGCCAGCCATGGTAAAAGGATATCTGATCGACGGCATCAGCGGATACAGAATTTCCGGCGTCACACTGAAAGTTCGAAAAGGATGGAATCAGACAACCGGTGAAGTAGTCCATACCCTCACCGCTGATAATTCCTACAACTTCTGGATTGAACCGGGCAATTATACACTGCAGGCATCGGCCGACGGTTATGTATCTGAGACGGTAAATATTGCAGCGGTATCGGCCGCTACGATCACCAAAGATCTGACACTTGTACCGAAGAATGCTTCCGGTGGAAAACTGAGAATCGTACTGACCTGGGGCTATTCCCCATACGACCTGGATGCCCACCTGTTCGGACCTACCGTTCCAGGCAATGGTACATTCCATACGTATTATTACAGCAAGAATTACTATTATGGAAACAGCAATATCGCAAACCTGGATCTGGATGACCGCTACAGCTACGGTCCGGAAACAACAACCGTGAACAAACTCAATAAATCCGGTACTTACCGTTTCTACATTCACGATTATACCAACAGAGCAAAAACTTCTTCCAAGGCTTTGTCGCAGTCCAATGCAAAAGTAACCGTTTACCTCAATGGCAAGCTGAAAGCCGTTTACCATGTTCCGGTTAACCGCGGAGGAACTGTATGGCATGTCTTCGATTATAACGCAAAAACACAGACGTTATCCGCAAAGAACACGATGTACTACAGCAGTTCTCCACAGACACTGCAATCTGGCGCCGAAGAACAGACAGACTCCGGCATCGCGGCGGAACTGTACCAGCTTTCCACCGTACCGGAAAAAGAAAGTCAGGAAAATACAGAGGAAGCAGTCGAAATTTCAAATGATACAGAAGAAACTTCTGTAGAACTGCAGATTGAAGAGGAGACTGAACATTCAGAGGAAACACAAAACACAAACATGAATTAAGGAGTGTGATACATTGAGCATCATTCGAAATCCCGACAAACAGCTGATCTTTCGATGCTGGCTGGGCGCAATCGCAGGTTTTCTGATTCTGGGAGGCGTCTTTCTGAATTATCGAAGACAGTTAAAAAACTACGTGAAAACAGAAGCTGTTCTGGAAGGTGTCATCAAAGAACACGGGCAGACCGAAGAAACGGCGCTGAATCTGTTTTCCTATGCTGTATACTCCTATTCTTACGAGGGAAAAGAATACATTGGGAAACGCCAGCTCCTCTTCTCTGCCGGAAAAACAGCAGGCGAACAGGAAATCATTCTAATCAACCCCAACCAGCCGGAAACAATTGAAGATACTCTGTTTCAGAAAATTCTGCTGCTCGGGACAGCAGGGTGTCTGCTCTTTTTGTGTATCGAGTTTCCAACTGTAATTGCTTATCTACGTAGGTAAAAAGAAAGGACAGGAGCCCATAAAACTCCTGTCCTACTTTCATGTTACCAGCAAACAGCTTCCATTCTCATCATTCCCACATTATTTATAGTCCTCAAATTCCTGTTTGTAGGGTTGTATGTGCACCGCTTTCCTGGTCAACGGAACACTTTCAAACGGCAGGGTTTGGCTTGAGGCTTCCGAACAGCCATTTGCACAGGGAGGACTTTCCACATCAAGTGCGATCTCTCCGCTTGTGCAGTCAACCTGTTGATTTTCTTGGTTTGGCTGCGCCGCCTATGGATTGCTCGCGACGCACTGTTTGAGCGCAAAGCGCGAGTTCGCGTCAAGAGCAATCCATAAGCGGCGCAGAAAAAGCAAGAAAATCGACATGCCTGTGCGGTGGTATCCCTCCCGGGCGAGTGGCGGTCATGTGGAAAAACTCCGGAAGAAAATGACCCGAAAACTGTGCCGTTTGAAAGTGTTCCGTTGACCAGGAAAGCGGTGCACATACGCCCCTACAAACAGGAATTTGAAGAAATTAAATAAAGCTGCTGTCCCATGGATAATCCAGTGAAAACTGCAGCTTCATTTATGGAAATTAAAAGGATGTTCAGCCCTTAAGCTGACTGGCATTTTTTACAGGAGCATCCTTACAGATGACCCCGGGAAGTCCATTGCCATGGTCTTCCTATATCACTACGAACATATTGCAATCATAATGAATTAAAAAGGCTTAACTCCGGGGGATTTTCTTGGGGGGATGGACTGCATACATTCGGAATGATGTCTCATTGACATTTTATAAAGCATTCATATTGAATACGTTGATATGATGCTTTACATTTTCGTAGGTTCCCTGAACCATTGCCTCATTGAGTGCAAAATAGTTGTGGGCACCTTCACTCTGCAGATATTCCTCGGCACGCTTTGTTAACTTGTTGAAGCTGGCTGTCGCAATATTTACTTTTACGATACCAAGAGAAATTGCTTTCTGGAAATCTGCATCTGTGATTCCACTTCCGCCATGAAGTACCAGCGGAACATCTACTTTATTGTGGATTTCTTCCAAAACATCGAAGGCAAGCTTCGGAGCCACCGGATAATTACCGTGTGCATTTCCGATTGCTACTGCCAGTGCGTCAATTCCTGTACGTTCACAGAATACTTTTGCGTCGTCCGGATTGGTGCAGCGAATACCATGATCGCAGCTTCCATCCTCACTGCCGCCTACAAGACCAAGCTCAGCCTCTACGGTTGCGCCATACTGTTTTGCGACTTTGACAACTTCCTGTGTACGTGTCATATTTTCTTCAAACGGATAAGTAGAGCTGTCAAACATAACAGAAGTAAATCCAAGCTCCAGAGCCTGCTCTACCACATCCATTGTCAAACCATGGTCCAGATGAACTGCGATGTCTACTTTCGCTTCTTTCGCAGCCTGTACCATCATCGGTCCCATCAAAGCCAGCGGAGAATGTTTCAAACGAACCTCTGCGATCTGCAGAATGATTGGTGTGTTCAATTCTTCAGCTGCCTGTACGGCACCTTTCACCATTTCCATGTTGCCGACGCTGAACGCGCCGACGCCTCTATGATTATTTCTCGCCTGCTCCAGCAGGGATTTCATCGTTACTAATGCCATTTTCTTTCTCCTTCTCAATGTTGTTCATCTTCTTCAGTTCCTTTTCAAGAAAGCTCAAACAAACCAGTGAAACCACTGCAAATACTGCGCCAACCGCAAATACCATCTGCATCTGCAGTCCTCTTCCTGTCATAAAACCGGTCAGTGCCGGTGCTCCAATCGTTGCGATGACAATTCCAAACATAACATATCCATAATTTTCTCCGGAATGTTTGATTCCGAAAATAGAACTGGTGAAGGACGGGAAGCTTCCCATGATGCCGCCGTAGCATCCATACATAATGACGATTGCCACCGTAACGGAATAGGAACTTGTCAGTGCCAGCACTGCCATTGCCACAATCGATACCATCAGGACTACTTTGATACATACCACTCTTCCAACCTTATCTGCCAGTGTCGGCAGCACCAGTCTTGTCGATGCGTTGACAATCGAGCCAATCATAACTGCACTGACTGCAACAGCGGAAGGAATGCCAAGGCTCAGCTGATGTGTCTGGGATACCGGAGATACCAGGAAATAGGAAATCAGTCCAAACAACATCGTTGCAAGCAGGAAATAAAAACTTTTTGTATGCATCATCTCGCCGGAAGTATACTGTTTCTGTGCAACAGCCGCTGTGTTTCCGCTTTTTTGTGCAGCTTCCTGCTCCATCTGTTTTCTCCACTCTTCATCCGGTACATAGAAGAAGATACTGCTCAAAATCCAGGAGATTCCAATCACGATTCCGATGACCAGAAGAGTTCCGGAAGGACCTGTCTTCTCCAGAAGCATCCGGCTGATCGGAGAAAGGAAAAATCCACATAAACCATTTGCCGTTACCACGATTCCAGAAGCAAATCCGGTACGTCCTGGGAACCATTTCTGAGCTGTGGAAATAATCGTAGTGTAAATCATTCCCTGTCCGAATCCCTGCATCACGCCATAGGTCAGATAAATCGGAATGGGAGATGGAATGATCAGGAACGCGGACAGGATGACTCCCACTGTAAAAATAGCTCCGCCGATAAAAACCACCAGTCTCGGACTTTTCTTATCCTGAATACGTCCTCCTACAATGTTTCCAAACACAAATGTCGCAAGTGCCAGATAAAAACAAAGAGAAGCCTGTCCCTGTGTCCATCCGGCCTGTTCCATCACATATGGCTGATAAATCGACCATATGTGAGGATACCCGGTAAAGAAAATGGCGAACGCTCCGAATACCATCATCAGTATTCTCTGTCTTTTCTGAGTCGCTGTTAACTTCATAATAATTCCCTCTTTATCTTTTCAAAAAGCTCCTACCACAGATTTTTGTACATCTGCTCTACATCTGCCTGTGTGATTGCTCTTCTTGTGTTCTGTGGGCTTCCGCTGTCCATCGCATCGTATGCCATCTTCTCAATGACATTGAAGAATGCCTCTTTGTCGATTCCGAACTGTTCCAGTGTCGGTGTCTCTAACTCTTCTGTCAGAGCGATCACTGCTGCCAGGAATTTCTCACTTGCTTCCTTGTCAGAATCTTCTGCAGTTGCCACACCTACAGCTCTTCCAAGGTCTGCAAATCGATCATAAGCACCTTCCAGAGCGAAACTTAAGCACTCTTTCAGAAGCATTGCGTTGGATAAGCCATGTGCTACATGGAACAGAGCTCCGATTGGACGGCTCATACCATGAATCAATGTTACCGATGCATTGTTGAATGCGATACCTGCTTCCAGAGCAGCAACTGCCATCTGGATTCTTGCCTCTTCGTTCTTTCCGTCATGGAATGCAGTCGGCAGATATTTGAAGATACGTTTTACAGCGGACATTGCAAAGGTATCGGATAATGTCTGTGCTTTGTTGGAAGTATATGCTTCCACTGCATGGCAGAGAGCATCAAGACCAGTTGCAGCTGTAATCTTAGGCGGTGCTGTCATTGTAAACTGCGGATCGCTGATCGCCAGAGATGGCATCAGTACTTTTCCTTTAAGCAGCATTTTGATATCTTTTTTGGTATCTGTGATGATCGTGAACTGTGTTGCCTCAGAACCAGTACCTGCTGTTGTTGGGATTGCTACCATTGGAGGCATCTCAACATCGATGATCTTGCCCATGTAATCAGAAATGCTTCCGCCGTTTACAACGAGGGAGCCGATTGCTTTCATGGTATCGATCGGGCTTCCTCCGCCTAATGCTACCAGGAAGTCGCAGCCTTCCTCTTTGTATAATTTCAGACCATTTTCTACCATAATGTCAGTAGGCTCACCTACAACTTCAGAATAAATGGTGTACGCTACTCCCTGATTTTTCAGAGCGTTTTCTACTTTTTCACAGTTTCCTAACTGAATCATAACTTTGTCTGTTACGATCATTGCTTTTTTTCCAAGCTGGCCTAAAGTAGCCTCAGCCATATCAAGTGCTCCTGAACCTGTAATAATCTGTCCTGGTACGATAAATTCTCTTGCCATAATTTTTTTCTCCTTTTTTCCCATAAAAATGTTTGTGTTTAATTTCCTTTTTCCTTTTATTAATGATTAAAACTGTGCGTCATGCATCCATGTATATCTTTCATCTTCGCAGCGATCGGTCTGCAGCCATGGATTTCCATCCAGATGGCGGATCATCCAGCAGGTATACATCTGGAATCCCGGTGCAACTGCCTGTGGATGAAGTTCTCCTCCAGGAATTGCAGAAAAGCTGTTGTTGACGCTCTTAAATACCTGATCTCCTACGAAGCTTGCTCCAAATCCTTCCGGACGGTCAAATTTGAAGAAATAGGTTTCCGGCTGTGGATGTCTGTGCGGCAGATATCCGGACCAGTTTCCTTTGTCGTTTAATACTTCTCCCAGTACCATGTTGGATTCCGGGCAAATGTCATGATCAAAAATTGTGTTTACACGACGTTTTGCCACATTTCCAAACTTGCCTACGCAGGAATAACCCCACGGTGCATCTTCCGGTGCGTACAGACAGCTTACGAATTCTTTTTCATTCTTTGTGCACTGTACAAGGATCTCGGTATCCTCCTGTGCCGTTACAGCAGCCGCCTTGCCTGTGCAGATATGCAGTGCCCATGGTCCTTCGGTAAAGACATCTTTTCTGCTGACCGTCTTCTCTTCGCCTTCCCATTTGTAGGTAAGTTTTCCGGACAGGAGAAGAACAGCTGTCTCTTCTCCCTGACGTCCGAATTCTCTTGTCTGTCCGGCTTTCATGCTATATACGCGAACATCCATCAGCATTGCACTGTATTCATTGTCATAAGTTGTTAATATCATTTCTCCGTTTTTATCAAATTCCGGATATCCAAATAAATTGCTCATAGTCTTATCTCCTTCTGACGAATCGATTTTAGTAATCTCTTGCTTCGCTTCGTCCTTCCATCACACCTTCGCAGGCCTTTCTTACAGATTCCTTCTCAGATGTTGTTGCAATACCAACGTTCCACCAGGACTCATATCCGTCTGTCATGGTCTTTGGAATTACTTTCAGATCGAAGAGGCAGGCAACTTCCTGTGTCTTTGCATCTTCCAGTGCAGCTTCCAACTCTGCGATTGTCTTACATGTATAAGTCTTTAATCCGTATCCCTCACCAATCTTTGCGTAATCAACCGGAATCAAATCTCCACATGGCTTCTTGCCATCTGTGTAACGGAACTCGGTTGCAAGGCTTCCGATTCCATGATTCATCTCCAGGTTGTTGATACATCCGAATCCGCAGTTATCAAATACAAGAATATTTACTTTCTTGCGCTCCTGCATAATTGTCATAATCTCGCTGTGAAGCATCTGGAAGCTGGAATCACCAACGACACAATAGACTTCATTGTCCGGCTCTGCAAATTTTACACCAAGTGTTGCAGCTACCTCGTAGCCCATGCAGGAATATCCATACTCTGCATGATAGCCACCGCGTTTGTCGGTTGTCCATACACGCTGCATACAGCTTGGAAGGGAACCGCCTGCTGTGATGATGGTTGCGTCTTCATCAATCACTCTGCGGATTGCAGCTAAAGCTGCTGTCTGTGTGATCTTTCCGTCTGTCAGTTTTACGAATTCTGGAATCGTTCTTGGATCTCTTGCCTTGATGATCGGCTCGAAGTCATCACCTGTGTATTCGATGCCTGCAAGTCTTACCATCTCTTTCTCCCATACTGCTTTTGCTTCCTGGATTTCATTTGTATAAGAAGAAACATATCCTCTTGCTCTTAATTTCTCAGCCAGTGCTTCCACCGTAGCCTTTGCATCACCAACAGCTTTTACAGCATCCATCTTGTAAGCATGGTATCTGCAGTTATTGATGGTTACGAACTGTACATTCTCGTTGTGGAACAGACGCTTGGAGCTTGTTGTAAAGTCAGACATTCTGGATCCGATGGAAATTACGACATCTGCATCCTTTGCAATGATGTTGGAAGCATAAGTTCCTGTTACGCCGATACCGCCAAGGCAGTATGGATGGCTGGATTTGCAGGCGCTTTTTCCTGCCTGAGACTCACCAAATGGAATTTTGAATTCCTCACAGAATTTCTCAACTGTCTCACCAGCCTCTGAGTAGCGAACACCGCCGCCAACGATGACGAGAGGTTTCTTCGCTCCTGCGATGATCTCAGCAATGTCTTCGAGTTCTTCTTCTACTGCAGCCGGTCTTGTGATTCTGTGTACTCTCTTCTTGAAGAAGTATTCCGGGAAATCATAAGATTCACCCTCTACATCCTGGCACAATCCGATACAGCATGCACCAGTCTCAGCCGGATCAGTCAGAACTCTCATTGCATTGATGAGTGCTGTCATAATCATTTCCGGTCTTGTAATTCTGTCCCAGTATTTGCAGACCGGTTTGAATGCATCGTTTGTTGTCACTGCCAGGCTGCTGCTCTGCTCTAACTGCTGCAGTACCGGGTCAGGCTGTCTGGATGCGAATGTGTCTGCCGGGAACACCAGAAGCGGAATGTTGTTTACGGTTGCAGTTGCACATGCGGTTACCATATTTGCTGCTCCAGGTCCTACGGAAGAAGCACATGGGATAATTCTTCTGCGGTTGCTCTGTTTTGCAAACGCGATTGCCACATGGCACATACCCTGCTCGTTTCTTCCCTGAAGCACTCTTAAGTCTCCCGGATTTGTATCTAATGCTTCTCCAAGACCTACGGCAATGCCGTGTCCGAAAATTGTGAAAAATCCTTCTACAAACTTTGTCTCTACGCCGTCCATGGAAACATACTGGTTATCCAAAAATTTTACGATTGCCTGCGCTGTAGTCATTCTGATTGTCTTTGCCATTGATATCTCCTTTTTTCTTAACCTTTTTCCTGTAAATAAACCTTTTCCTAATTTAAAACCTTTTTCCTTTTTTCCTATATATCCACTATACTCTTGCGATCATCTCACCAAATTTTTCTTTTTCCTCTTTGATAAATGCATGGACTGCATCCGGTCCCGGAAGGGAATCAGAACAGTTGTTGCTTCTTACCATCATGGAAGCCTCTGCGGAACCAAACTCCAGGCAGTCAATGATTTCCCATCCCTGATACAGACCATACAGGAAACCGGAACCATATCCGTCTCCGCCGCCGAAGCCCTTTCTTGCTTCTACCGGGAATGGTTTGATGCTGAATTTCTGTCCGTCGCATGTGTAAGCGGTAGAACCTTTCATACCATGTTTGATGACAACGATCTTTGCGTTGTATCCCTGCCAGTATGCTGCGCTCTCCTCATCTGTCATGCCCGGTTTGATCAGCTTCTCTGTCAGGTCGAACTCTTCTCTGGATCCCATGATGATGTCGGCTTCCTTTGCAACGATGGAATAGTAAATGGAAATCTCATCACTGTTCTTCCAGTTGTACTCTCTGTAATCAATATCAAAAATAATCTTTGTATCGTTTTTCTTTGCCAGCATCACTGCCTTGATTGCCGCTTCGCGGGATGGGCTTTCTGCCAGTGCTGTACCAGAAATCAGGATTGCTTTTGCACTCTTGATGTATTCCTCATCAATGTCATCGACATGAAGCTGAAGATCCGCGATGCGGTTTCTGTACATCAGAATGCTGCTTTCCTTTGGTGAGAGCATCTCAGTAAAGGTAAGTCCGAGTTTCTCTCCGTTTGTGCATTTGGAAATGCAGGAAGTATCAATTCCCTGTTCATTAAAGTAATCTACTACATACTCACCAAACTGATCATCGGATACTTTACCGATGAATCCGGCTTTCATTCCGTGGTGTGTCACACCTACTGCAATGTTGGCCGGTGATCCGCCTACAAACTTCTCAAAGTAATGAACTTTTTTCAGTGGCTTGAATTCCTCTTTTACATCATCGCTGTAAGCAGGGTTAAAATCGATTGCCACTCTTCCGAGAAGTACCAGGTCCAGCTTTCTTGATTCGTCAAAATTAATATACTTCATCTTTTTCCTCCATCTCTTTTCTGTTTGTCATTATATTCATGCGTGTGTTTTGTGTGCTTTTCTTATTCTCTTGTTCGTGCCTTTATATTAGCACGCATTTATTTAGCGTGCAATAGTTTTTTTGATTTTTTCTTCTTTTCCACATCTTGCACAGTTTTTCACGACCGTTTTTGTGCTTATCGCACCATTTTTTTGTGATATTTTACTATTTTACAGCCATATTAAATCGCACGCAAAAGCACATATTGTATTTATTATCCGAATAATACACGCAACGCACGCAGTTTTCATATAGAAAAATACTATTAATTTCTAAAATAAAGAGGACTGCCAGTTTTCTGGCAGTCCCCCTGCGATAAATTATATCCATTTTCTCAATGATAAGGAATAATCTGATTCCATTCTGTACGTTCTGAAGGCTCAGGCGGTGGTAATGTTTGCTCTATATATAAGGAACAATTGACAAGTTTTGCTTCTTTGGCGATTCTTAAGTATTGCACTTCTGGCAACAGGACGCAAGACTAAATATCTAATTTGTTAAACTCAATCCAAAAGCCAGGGTAAATACAAGATTGTACGGAATCTGCAAATGAATTGTCTCTTTCCATAGTTTCATTAAACAAAAATCAGTTTCGTTTTCTGTTTCATCTGTTCGACCTGATCTGGGTAGTCTACAGCAGATTTTTTATTGGTAATCACTCCACTCAAGTCTTCCCAATTGCATATCTGAAATAAACTGGAAGTTGAAAATTTTGTATGGTCAGCCAGAAGATACGTTTTATTGCTGCTTTTTACAATTGCTTTTTTTATCTGCACCTCATCATAGGAAGCAGATGTAGGACCACAAAATCCTCGAAAACTGTTTGTTCCAAGAAATGCAATGTCAACTTTGAGAGAATTCAATTGTTCAAGCGCCCAATCTCCAACCGCACATTTACTGCTTGGACGTACTTGCCCTCCAATACAGAAAAGAGTAAGATTAGACCCACTCAACAAATGTATAATGTTGGTTGCGCTTGTAAAAACAGTCAAATTTTCTCTCATTGTCAGCTGAGCGGCAAGTGCATAAGTACTACTTCCTCCATCCAGCAATACACTGGAATTATCAGCAATCATAGATGCAGCCGCAATAGCAATCCTGTTTTTATCTTCTTTGTGCGATACTTCTTTTACAGAAATCGGCTGCTCAATCAAATCACGAATCGCAATCGCACCACCATAGCTTTTTTTCGCAAGTCCCTGCTCTTCAAGATAAATAATATCCTTTCGAATGGTCTCCGTAGAAACATCATAGCGTTCTGCCAGTTCCGCGGCTTTTACACTTCCTTCCCTCATCAGTTCCGATGCAATTTCATTTCTTCGCTGCGCTGTAAATGATTTACTCAAACAAATTTCTCCTTTCTTCTTGTTTTTATTACTGTACCATACTTCCCGTCAAAAATCCAAGGAATTACAACAAAAAGAATGAAATCGCAATTTTTCGCACTTGACAACAACAAATCACAGGATTATAATATGGAATAAATTGGAATTTAAATAAAAAGGAGAAAAAAATGTTAGTTACGATGAATGATGTGTTGTTACCTGCAAAAAAAGATGGCTATGGTGTCGGATTTTTTAATGCCATCAACATCGAAATGGCAAGAGCCGTGATTGAAACTGCCGAAGGACTTCAGTCTCCTGTCATGATTGGAACTGCCGAAATCCTTCTGCCGACTATGAGCCTGGAACGTGTAGCAGAATATCTAATTCCTATGGCACAAAAGGCAAGCGTTCCTGTGGCCGTGCATTACGATCATGGACTTACTTATACCGGATGTATGCGTGCCTTAAAAGCCGGTTTTACCTCCATTATGTATGATTGTTCTACCTGTAAATATGAAGAAAATAAGGAACGTATGGCTGAAATGGTTAAGATTTGCCATGCCATGGGCGTAACTGTTGAGGGAGAACTTGGCCACGTAGGTGACAACGAAGGAGCTGGAAAGCTTGAAAATCCAAGTGATTTCTATACCGATCCTGCCACTGCTTTAGATTTTGTGACAGCAACTGGTGTGGATGCTCTGGCTGTAGCTGTTGGAAATGCACATGGCGATTATAAATTCCCACCAAAGCTGGACTTTGAACGCATTTCAACAATCTCAGCAGATACAGGTATTCCTCTGGTTCTGCATGGAGGAAGCGGTCTTTCAGATGAAGATTTCAAAATTGCAGTAAAAAACGGAATTTGTAAAGTAAATATTTTTACCGATCTGGATAAAGCAGGAAAAAACGGTGCAAAAAAAGCAATCGAAGAAGGTGTATCCAGTATGACTAATATGATTCCATACGAAATTGAAGCAATGAAACAGGTTGTAGAAGAAAAAATCCGTCTATTCGGATCAGTTGGGAAAGCATAAATGATGAAGAAAAAAATGATTGTTGCAGGTCATGTCTGTATTGATTTTACACCGGCATTTACCTGTGAAAAGCAAAAAAAATTCGAAAATATCCTTACACCCGGAAAACTGGTAGATGTAGGGAAAGCTCTGTTTCATCCGGGAGGAATTGTTTCCAATTCCGGTCTTGCTATGAAATTTTTTGGTGCCGATGTCTCTCTAATGGGAAAAATAGGAGACGATGCCTTCGGCAAAATGCTGAAACAGAAACTAGAAGAGCTAAATGCTGCGGATGGAATGCTGATTGATTCAAATCAGGAAACCTCCTATACAGTTGTTCTCGCAATTCCTGGAATCGACCGGCTCTTTCTTCATAACTCCGGCGCGAACAACACGTTTTCGGCAGATGATATTGACTACGAAAAATGTAAAAATGCTGTACTATTCCACTTTGGATATCCTTCCGTTATGGCACAGATGTATCGCGAAAACGGATATCAGCTTACGAAAATGTTTTCAAAAGTAAAAAAATGCGGCTGTATCACATCTCTTGATATGGCCGCTATGGACGAAAAATCAGAAGCAGCACAGGCAGACTGGAATGAGATTTTCAAGCAAACACTTCCATATGTAGATTTTTTCCTTCCAAGCATTGAAGAACTTATGTTTTCACTTGACAGAAAACGTTATTATGAACTATTAGAACTGGCAGGCGGCAGAGATATGACAGAAGTTATTTCCATAAAAAAGGATGTGGCACCTCTTGGAAAAAAACTTCTTGATATGGGCAGTAAAATCATTTTGATTAAATGCGGCGCCTCTGGGTTTTATTACCGAACAGCCTCACAGAAACATTTTTCTGAATTACAGGAAACCAGCGGTATTGATTTTTCTACATTTGCTGACAGAGAAGGATTTGAAAAAAGTTATGTGCCAGATGCAGTAATTTCCGGAACAGGTGCTGGCGATACTACAATCGCAGCGTTTTTGACAGCTCTGGTACAGGGTTATCCATTTGAAAAATGTCTGCAGCTAGCGGCAGCAACGGGTGCATGCTGTGTCGCTGCACCAGACGCTTTGAGCGGTTTAAAAACATTCGAAGAACTCGAAAACAAAATAAAATCCGGCTGGAAGAAATCTTCTGGTGTCAACTACCCATCACCTAAAGGTAATGGGCTTGTAACTGCCCAGTCGTAGTA
>JAUNPJ010000082.1 GCA_030536755.1 Eubacteriales bacterium
GCGGCGCAGAAAAAGCAAGAAAATCGACATGCCTGTGTGGTGGTATCCCTCCCGGGCGAGTGGCGGTCATGTGGAAAAACTCCGGAAGTAAGAAATCCGAAAACTTTGCCGTTTGAAAATGTTTCGGTGAATGGAAAAGCAGTGCACATACGACAAAAAAGGTATCGCATGGCCATGAAAAGACCAGCGATACCTTGTAACTAGCGAATACGGTCAGGGAAACCAACTTTTCTCTGTACCTTGCGGAGTGTTTTTGTTGCATAGTAATTTGCTTTCTCCGCATTTTCCTTAATGATAGAATCAATATAAGCTTTTTCTTTGTTCAGGCGGGCAACTTCCTCCTGCAAAGGCTTCAGGATTGCCACAACAGACTCTCCGACTGCCACTTTGAAATCACCATAACCTTTGCCGTCAAACTCTTTCTCCACCTCTTCCGGAGTCTTTCCTGTACATGCACAGTAAATACTGATCAGGTTCTTCACACCCGGCTGCTCGTCGCGATACAGAATCTGGGCCTCAGAATCGGTAACGGCACGTTTGCATTTTCTCATAATCGTATCCGGATCATCCATCAGATAAATACTTCCGTTTGGATTCTCATCGGACTTGGACATTTTCTTGGAAGGCTCCTGCAGACTCATAATCTTAGCTCCGACTTTTCCGATGTACGCTTCCGGAATGGTAAAGACATCCCCGTAGATATTGTTGAAACGCTCCGCAATGTCTCTTGTCAGCTCCAGATGCTGCATCTGATCCACGCCTACCGGAACTACATCAGCCTGATAAAGAAGAATGTCTGCTGCCATCAATACCGGATAAGTAAACAGACCTGCATTGATATTGTCCGCATGTTTTGCTGCTTTATCCTTAAACTGTGTCATTCGGTTCAGCTCTCCCATATAGGTAAAGCAGTTCAAAATCCAGCTCAGCTCTGCATGGCCGGATACATGTGACTGGTAATAAATGCAGTTTTTCTTCGGATCCAGACCTGCTGCAATGTAAAGTGTCAGCAGCGCGCGTGCTCTCTTTCTCAAAGTAGCCGGATCCTGTCTTACGGTAATTGAATGCATATCTACCACACTGTAAAAGCATTCATATTCATCACTGAGAGTTACCCAGTTCTTCAGTGCTCCCAGATAATTTCCCAGAGTCAGATTACCAGTGGCCTGCATACCACTGAACAATACTTTCTTTCCGTCAATCATTGTTCTCTCTCCTTTTATCTCAAGTACACTCAAGTATACTTGCTTTCAATGTAATTGATTTTATCACTCTGCGACACGAAAGTCAAAAACTATCTGTAAGTTTTCGAAAAGTTATGATACAATAAATCCAATTGAGCAAAAAACCATATTTGGAAAGGAAATGACTATGACAAAAGAAGAATTTAACCAGCTTGCTTCCAATCCTGTTCTTCTGGATGGTGCCACAGGTTCCAACCTGATGGCTGCCGGAATGCCAAAGGGTGTCTGCACCGAACAGTGGATTTTGGAGCACAGAGATATACTGATCAATCTCCAGAGAAATTATATCCATGCCGGAAGTCAGATTGTCTATGCCCCCACTTTCGGTGGAAATCCAATCAACCTGGCAAAATATCATCTGGAGGATCAGATAAAAGAATTAAACCACAACCTGGTTGCATTATCCAAAGAGGCAGTTGACGGACAGGCTTATGTGGCAGGAGACATCACGACAACCGGAGAGATGATGGAGCCGTTCGGCAGCCTGACTTATGAACAGGCTCTGGACGCCTACAAAGTACAGATCAGCCTTCTGGCAGAGGCAGGCGTTGATCTTCTGGTTGCAGAAACAATCTTTAATATTCAGGAAGCCTGCGCAGCTGTAGAGGCTGCCAATGAAGTCTGCGACCTGCCAATCATGTGCTCCATGACAGCCGAAGCTGACGGAAGTTTTTTCACAGGTGGAAATATTTTTGAAGCGGCTCCAATGCTGGAGGCAGCCGGCGCAAGCGCAGTTGGACTCAACTGCTCTGTAGGTCCGGATCAGCTTGAGAGCATTATCCGAAATGTTGCCGAAAGCGTCAGCATTCCTGTGATTGCAAAACCCAACGCAGGCATGCCCGTCATCAACGAACAGGGGCAGGCGGTTTATCAGATGGAGCCGGAAGAATTTGCACAGCATATGATCACCCTCAAAAATGCCGGTGCACGACTTCTCGGCGGCTGCTGTGGTACCACACCTGAATTTATCGCCCAGCTGAAACATTTACTTTAATATCAAGTAAAATTTTTAAATGTCAACTTTATTTAAAAATAGAGTTGACATTTTCTTTTTCTATTAGTAAACTAAATATCAGTTTTTAGTTAACATTAAAAAGAAAGGATTTTTATCTATGAATAACACAAGTTTTTCTCAGAGCGCAGTTTCTTCTGCCGCACATCACAAAATTTCTGTTCAGGAACTGATCTACTGCGGTATTTTTACTGCACTGATTGCCGTCGGAGCTTTTATTAAAGTTCCCGTCCCGGTTGTTCCTTTTACACTTCAATTCCTGTTTACTATGCTCGCAGGCCTTCTGCTTGGCGGTAAACTGGGTGCGCTCAGCGTTGTGGCCTATCTGGTTCTTGGGCTGGCAGGACTCCCGATTTTTTCCGAGGGAGGCGGCATCTGGTATGTATTCAAACCCAGCTTTGGTTACATCATCGGCTTTTGTATTGCCACCTATGTCACCGGAACAATGGCGGAACACATGAAATTGACCATCAAAAATCTGTTGATTGCCAATTTTACCGGACTACTGATCGTCTATGCGGCAGGAATGCTATATTACTATGTGATCTGTAATTTCGTGATTGACACTCCGATCGGTGTCTGGCCTTTGTTCCTGTACTGCTTTCTTCTGGCAGTTCCCGGCGACATCTGTCTTTGTATCTTAGCCGCATTTTTTGTAAAACGAATCAAACCATTGTTACAGTTAAGGAGATAACAGCATGAACACCATACAGCAATTGAAAGAAAAAGTATTTTCAAACGAACTCGTCACCAGAGAAGAGGCACTCACTCTGATAGATGCTCCACTCGACCAGCTTACACAGGCCGCCGATGAAATCCGTATGCATTTTAACGGAAACGCTTTCGACATTTGTACCATCATCAACGGAAAATGTGGCCGTTGTTCTGAGGACTGCAAATATTGTGCGCAAAGCGCCCACTATCATACTAATTGTCAGGATTCCTACCCTCTTTTGGATACAGAAGCGCTGCTTGAAGGCGCCCGTCACAACGATGAACAGGGCGTTCTTCGTTATTCCATCGTGACTTCCGGCAAACGTCTCTCAGACAAAGAAGTCGATCAGGTATGTGACAGCATCCGTGAAATCCGAAAACAGACCAACATTCAGGTATGTGTTTCCTTCGGACTGCTCAATGAAGAACAATTTCGAAAAATCAAAGAGGCCGGAGCATCCCGCGTCCACTGCAATCTGGAATCCTCCAGAAATTATTTTTCGCAAGTCTGCACGACGCACACCTATGAAGAAAAAATTGAAACCTTAAAAGCTGCCAAACGTGCCGGACTTTCCATATGCTCCGGCGGTATTATGGGACTTGGGGAAACGATGGAAGACCGCATTGATATGGTTCTCACAGCAAGAGAACTGGGTGTGAAGTCTATTCCTGTCAATCTGTTAAATCCCATTCCAGGCACGCCTTATGAGAATAACCGTGTGCTGACGAATGATGAGCTTTGCCGCATCACAGCCATTTTCCGTTTTCTTATTCCGGATGGAATGATTCGCCTTGCAGGCGGACGCGGACTTCTCGGTGACAAAGGAAAGGCATGTTTTCGAAGCGGTGCCAATGCAGCCATCTCCGGCGATATGCTGACTACGGCAGGAATTACCGTACAGACCGATCTGCAGCTTTTGAATGAATTGGGATACGAGGTAAAATTGATCGATGAGTAAAAATCTTTTTATTACAGGAACGGGTACAGATGTCGGCAAAACCTTTGTCACCGCTCTGCTCGTCAAAAAACTTGCCCAAAATAATAAAAAAGCCGCTTATTATAAAGCAGCTATGAGCGGCAATGAGCGCCGCCAAGACGGAAGTCTGATTCCCGGCGATGCTCTTTTTGTACAACAGATCTCCGGTATCAACCAGCCTCTGAATGAGATGTGTCCTTTCGTCTATGAGCATGCATATTCTCCTCACCTTGCCTCCCGTCTGGAAGGTAACCCTGTTAACATGGAGGCCGTTAAAAAGGGCTTTCACGCAGTCAGCCAGTCCTATGATTACGTCACGTTAGAGGGAAGCGGAGGAATTCTCTGCCCGCTCTGCTTTGACGAAGAAAAAATTCAGCTGGAAGACGTGATCAGAGAACTTCATCTCTCCAGCCTCATTGTTGCAGATGCCGGTCTTGGCACGATCAACAGCGTTGTTTTGACCGTGGAATATATGCGTTCCAGAAATCTTCCCATCCAAGGTCTGATTTTCAACCACTATCATCCCGGCAATCTCATGGAAGAAGACAATCTTCGCATGTGCGAGTATATGACAGGACTGAAGGTTCTGGCCTGCGTCAAAGATGGTGACACCGACCTGGAGCTTGACATTGACACGCTGACATCACTTTATGAATAAAACAGAAAGGTAATCTATTATGATCTGGTATCCTTATGAACAAATGAAAACTATGAAACAACCTTATAAAATCGTTGACGCCAAAGGTGTCTATCTCTACACCGAAGACCAGAAACTGATTGATTCCGTTTCCTCCTGGTGGTGTATGATCCACGGCTACAAACACCCGGAACTGACAGAAGCCATCAAAACACAAGCTGACCACTTCTCCCACGTAATGCTCGGCGGTCTTACCCATGACCCGGTGCTGAAATTATCCGAAAAACTGGAAAGCTTTCTTCCCGGAGATCTGGATTACTGCTTTTTCTCCGACTCCGGCAGTGTTGCTGTCGAAGTTGCACTGAAAATGGCACTGCAATTCAACACAAACCGCGGCAGCAATCGCGATACGGTCCTTGCTCTTGAACATGCCTACCACGGCGATACCTTCAAAGCTATGGAAGTCGGAGATGATGAAGATTACCACTTTGCTTTTGAAGAGAAAAAAGGCGTCGTTCATATTCCAACAGAGATTTCTGCATTAGAAGATGCCTTTCACAAATACCATGACAAGCTAACCTGTTTTATTGTAGAACCTCTCCTGCAGGGTGCAGGCGGCATGCGCATGTATGACATCTCCTTCCTGCAGCGTGCCAGAGAATTGTGCGACCAGTACGACGTACTGCTGATTTTTGATGAAGTAGCCACCGGCTTTGGGCGCACCGGTTACCGTTTTGTGGCAGATGAAGTCCTTCCTGATATTCTCGTTCTCGGCAAAGCCCTCACAGGAGGTTACATCGGCCATGCCGTCACCGTAGCCAACCATAAAGTATTCAACGGTTTCTACAGCGACGATGACCGCCACGCGCTGATGCACGGTCCCACCTTTATGGGCAATGCCCTTGCCTGTGCCGTTGCGCTCAAATCCATCGAACTGTTTGAACGCGACAATTATATGGAAAAAATCAAAAACATTGAATCCATTATGCGAAGAGAAATGGACGGCTTCACAGACCCGCGCATCAAAGAAGTCCGCATCATGGGTGGCTGTGTCTGTATCGAAGTATACGATTCCGCTGATATTGAAGGCTTTCAGGATTTCGCCTACCGGCGCGGTGTCTTCTCCCGTCCTTTCCTGAAATATATGTACGCTATGGTTCCCTATATCATTCAGGAAAAAGAGCTTGTTCAGATACTGGACACCATGAAAGCATGGTTTTTCAACTAATAAGTGCTGTGCAACATAAAAACAGCTTTTGAAAACCTGTCAGCCAGATTTTCAAAAGCTGTTTTATTATTTTTCTTCTATTACTTCTTCCTCTCCGAGTCGTATCTCCCGGATTGTTTTCCGTACCGACAGCACACTCGGTGGAACCACCGACAGTACATCTACGCCCATCTCAAGAAATGTCTTCGTCATGGTCGTATCTCCCGCAAGTTCTCCGCAGATACAAGCCCAGCATCCCTGTCTGTGCGCAGCATCCACTGTCATTTTGATCATTTTCAGCACTGCCGGATGATGTTCATCGTAGCGATCCTTCAGACTCGGATTTTTGCGGTCCATCGCCAGTATATACTGTGTCAAATCGTTCGTACCCAGACTCAGAAAATCCACTTCTTTGGCAAGATCATCCGCGATCATAACAGCAGCCGGAGTCTCCACCATAATACCATGCTGGATTTTTCCAAAAGGAATCTCCTTCTGATTAAGACCCTCCACGACCTCCTGGATAATCTTTTTAATTTCATGGACTTCTTCCAGAGAAGTAATCATCGGATACATGATAGCCAGATTTCCAAACGCGCTGGCGCGGTAAATGGCGCGAAGCTGCGCTTTAAACATTTTACGCCGCTCCAGGCAGACACGAATTCCTCTGTTTCCCATTGCCGGATTTTCTTCATCCGGTAAGTCCATATATTCAGCCTTCTTATCAGCTCCGATATCCAGCGTGCGGATGATGACCAGTTTCTCGCCCATAATGGAAGCAACTTTTCGATAGGCGCGGAAAAGTTCTGCCTCTCTCGGATAATTTTCTCTGCCCAGATACTGAAACTCACTTCGCAAAAGACCGATACCGGAGGCCCCCACCTCCTGTACGCTTCGAATGTCTTCTAAACTGCGAATATTGGCATACAGTCTCACTTTCGTTCCGTCTAAAGTCACATCCTCCATGTTCCGCAGCTTCATCAGGAATTCTTTTTCCTGCTGCTCTTTCTGCTGCATTTCCTGGTATTTTTCCAAAACCCGTCTAGTTGGCTCCAGATAAAAAGCGCCTTCGTAGCCATCTACAATCGCCATCTTGTCTTCCCAGGAAGGATCTACCTCGATTCCAATCAAAGCAGGAATACTCAATGTTTTGGAAATAATAGCCGTATGTGAAACAGGAGAACCTTCACGGCTGACAAAAGCCAGAAGTTTGTTCTGATCCATCTCCATGACCTCTGTCGGTGACAGATTATTAGCAACCACGATCACCGGTTCCATATTCGCATAGTCTTCTCTCGCAATCCCCTCGATCATCAAAATCATTCGATTTGATATATCTTTGATATCCGTGATTCGATTGCGAACGACCTCATCATTCATTTTCGCAAATGTTCTGGCAATCTCATCTCTCGTCGTTATAATTGCATAGGCAGCATTCACTTTCTCAGAAAGAACCTGGCTCTCAATGGCTCTTGCAAAGCTTCCATCTTCCAACAGTTTAATTCTTCTCCGTAAGATTTTTGCTTCGCTTTCCATAAATTCCTGTTCCATCTGTTCCAGCATAAATTTCAGACCATCCAGTGTCTTCTCTTTTGCCTTTTGAAAACGCCGAATCTCTCTTCTGGCATTTTCCACCGTATACTGTCGGATGTGCTGTTCATTCTTTCTTAAATACTGAACCTTTCCTATTGCAATACCCTCATAAGTTGCTGTTCCATGAAAAACCTTCATTTTTTGCTTTACCTAACCTTAATTTTATTCTATTTTAATCGCAGGCCGCCTTAAATTCTGTCCAGTTTTTATTATAGGCAGCATCTGCTTCTTCGCTTACATTCTGGATAATTTCTCCTTTCGTCACAGAATCCGGCACTACGAGACCCGGATTTACCAGATCATCGGCAGCCTGTGTAGTACAGTAATATCCAATGTAATCAAAGCACTGTGCGGAAACTTCCGGCTCCAGAATATAATTCAGAAATTCAAAAGCGGCTTCACTGTTCGGAGCCTCAGACGGAACAAACCCCGCCATAATTCCGAAACCAAGGCCCTCCTCAGGATAGACCACCTTCAAATCAGGATTCTCAGCCAACGCCTGTGTCACCTGAGAAGTGTATAAAAATGCAGCAGAAGCCTCACCATTCAGCAAAGCATTCTGTGTATTATCATCCTGAATCAATCGTACATTCGGAGCCAATTCCAAAAGTTTTTTGCCAGCTTCCTCAATCACGGCAGGATCCTCCTCATTCATGGATTTTCCCATAGACAGAAGAGTGATTCCATTGATCACGCGATAATTAGCTGTCAAAGCTACGCTGTCTTTCAAAGACTCATTCCACAGATCTTCATATCCTTTGATCTCAAAATCTACTATCTCCGGATCATAAACGATCAAAGGAATACCTGCCCCATAAGGCACCGTATATTCATCCGAAGGATCATAAAATTGTCCCTGATACAGCGAATTGATATTTTTAAAATTGCTGATTTTCTCTTTATCCAGCTTTTGCACAAGACCTTCCTGAATCGCTTCCTCTACAATATAGTCATCTGCAATGACCAGATCATAATCCCCGCCTTTTGCCTGGGCAAGCTTCTCCAGCATCGTTTCGTCCGTGTCAAAATTGGAATATACTACTTTAATTCCCGTCTCTTCCTCAAACCCGTCCAGTACTTCCTGCGGAAACATCCCTTCCCAGGTAAACAGAACCAGTTCTTTTTCCTCACTTCCTTTGCTTGTGCCGCAGCCACTCATCATCGTCGCTGCTACAGACAGGCACAACGCACCTGCCATCCATTTTTTCAATTTTTTCATTTTTTTCATAATAATCTCCTTTAAACTCTTTTTATATGCAGTTATCTGTGCAGTTTTTTCACAATCGTCCAGATTGCCAGCACCAGTAACGTTGCACCAAGCATCAGCGTACACAGCGCATTGATTTCCGGAGTCACACCGAACTTCATTTGCGTGTATACTTTAATCGGTAATGTGTTCAATCTTGGTCCATTTACAAAAATACTAATCACAACATCATCCAAAGACATAGCGAATGCGAGCAAAGAGCCCGACAAAACGCCCGGCATCAGAAGCGGAAGGATAATATCCACAAAAGCTCTTGTGGAAGACGCCCCCAGATCTCTGGCTGCTTCCTCCAAAGAAGGATCCATCCCCACCAGTCTTGCCTTGACTGTCATCAAAATATAGGGGACACAAAATGCTGTATGTGCAAGAACCAGGGTCACCATACCAAACGGCAGGTTCAACAGAGAAAAAAATGCCATAAACACCATGCCCAGTATGATTTCCGGAATCATGATCGGCAGCCTTGCCACATATTCAATCATTCCCTTTGTCTTCAGATGTGATCTTGCCATACCTACAGCTCCCAGAGTCCCGATCACAGCCGCAGTCACACAGCTGATCACCCCAAGCACCAGACTATTGACAAGAGCTTCCAGAAGATCGTGGTCCCGAAACAGTTCCTTATACCATTTCATGGAAAACCCACCCCAGACAGCCGTTGTTTTGGCTTCATTAAAAGAATACAATATTACAAAGAAAATTGGAAGATATAGAAACAATAAAATCAATCCCATATACAAATTGGACCATTTGGTATTTTTTTTCATCACATACCCTCCAATTCTTCTGCATGCGTTATTTTTGAGTACAGATAAATACACAACGATGTCAGTACCGTAAGCACAACTGCCAACGCTGCCGCAAACGGCCAGTTACTTCCCCTCGTCATCTGATCCTGAATCAGACTTCCCACCAAAACAATTTTATTTCCGCCTAAGATATCCGCAATGAAAAACAATCCCATTGACGGAATAAAGCTGAGAATCACACCAGACAGCAGTCCCGGAAGCGTAAGCTTGAGCGTAATATAACGAAATGTCTGCCAATTTCCCGCTCCGAGATCGCGGGATGCCTCGATTAATGTCCAGTCCAATTTCTCCGCACTGGTATAAACCGACAAAATCATAAAGGGAAGCAATGCATATACCATACCCAGCAAAACTGCCGGGTAACTATACAGAAGCTTTAAAGGCTTCTCAATCAGCCTCAGGCTTTGCAGAACTCCATTTAATACGCCTTTGGTCTGAAGAATGATAATCCATCCATACAGCCTGATCAGGCTGTTTACCCAAAACGGCAGCATGATCAGCAGCATCATTCTGTTTTTTCCCTTTGCACTTAGTTTTGACATAAAATAACCAAAAGGATAACCAAGCAGCACAATGATCAGCGTACTCGAAACTGCAAGCCGAAAAGACTGCCCAAAGGTCTGCAAATATACCGGCTGAAAAATCTGGCGATAATTATCCAGTGTCAGTGTCCATTCCACACCATATCCGCCCTTATTGCTGGCAAAACTCAGTGCCGTCATATAAAGCATGGGGCCGACCACAAAAAGAATGGTAAACAGATACAAAGGAATCGCTGCCCAGGTCATTCGATTTTTCTTGCCGCTCATGCTATCACTCCTCTTTTCGAATCAGGCACATCAACAAACACTGCATGGTCGGATTCCCACCGAAAACAGATTTCATCTCCTACATTCGCTCTGGCATCAATGCCGTAACGGCTTGCCACAAGCTCTGTTCCATCTCTCGCCTGAAGAATCATACGCAAAAGGCCTCCGGAAAACGTCTTTTCCATAACCGTTGCATAAAGACCACAGCCACAATCCTCATCCACCTGGATATTTTCGCTGCGAACTGCCACCGTTACCCGATCTCCTGCTTCAAACATATGATGTTCCATATCGACAAGAGCTTTTCCATCACATACCTGAATCAAAGCTTTTCCGTCCACAATCCTTTCTACCGTGCCATGAAGGATATTCGCATTTCCCACAAAAGTTGCTACATAGCTGGTTTTTGGATGGTTATACACTTCATCCGATGTCCCAATCTGCTCAAAAAAGCCATTGTTCATGACCACGATCCGATCCGACATATTGATGGCTTCTTCCTGATCGTGAGTAATATAGACAAACGTAATGCCGAGTTTTTTCTGCAGATGCTTCAGTTCATGCTGCATCGTTCTTCGAAGCTGAAGATCCAAAGCCCCAAGAGGTTCGTCCAAAAGAAGCAATCTTGGATTATTTGCCAGAGCTCTCGCAATTGCCACACGCTGCTTCTGCCCTCCGCTTAACTCTGAGGGCTTACGCTTTTCAAATCCCTCCAGCTGGACAAGTTCCAGCATTTCTTTCACTTTCTTTTTGATTTCCTGTTTGGGCGTCTTCTTAATCTTCAGACCATATCCCACATTTTCTGCCACCGTCATATGTGGAAACAGTGCATAATTTTGAAACACTGTGTTGACATTTCTCTGATTCGGTTCCAGACTTGTCACATCTTTTCCCTCCAGAATGACTCTTCCCTCATCTGGTGTTTCCAGCCCCGCAATAATGCGCAGTGTGGTAGTCTTTCCACACCCGGAAGAACCCAGGAAAGTAATAAACTCTCCTTTTTCAATCGAAAGATCAATGCCATTTAATACATCTGTTCCATCAAAATTTTTCTTAATATTTTCTAACTGTAATAGAACTTCGCCCATCGAATTTATCATCCCCTGTCAAAACTATTGATGCAAAATATCCAAAATTGTCTTTACTTCGTCCACGGAAATCTGTCCAGGCGCCGATGCCTTTCCCACCGTAGCAAAGGTAAGCGCGGAGCCAAATGTCTCACCGCAAAGGCGGCTGATGACTCCCATTTTTCCCATAGACATCGTGATGATCGGGCAATCTCCAAACCACTGGTTAAATGTATCGGTTGCCTGCAAAAGCTTCAATACATCGCGATTATTTTTTGGCATCACCGCAATTTTCGGCACATCCGCCCCAAGATAACGCATCGACTGCAAACGCCGAATCATCACATCCACATCCGGTGTCTGCTCAAACTCATGATTGGATATCACAACCGCCACATGATGCGCATGAGCATACTCCACAAGTTCACGACAAACTGCATCTCCCATAAACAGCTCGACATCTACCAGATCAATGCAGCCCGTAGCGATCATCCTTTTATTTAATTCTATATAATCCCGGATAGAAATAGAAAACCGGCCGTCTTCGGTACGGCAGGTAAATAGAATCGGGCAATCCCCCATTTGTTGACGCAAAATTTTTGCAGTTTGCTCCATCTCCGTCAGATCATGCACGAGACAAAAACAATCGCCTCTCCACTCAACGAGATCAATAGATTTTTTCATTGCCGCCTCAGCTTCGGACTGAAGCTCCTCCTGATTACTACCCGTCAAAGGCACACAGATTTTTGGTCTTCCTGCTCCCAGTTCGATATTTCGAATTTTTAATGATTCCATCTTTTTTGTTCCTCCCGCATCTGAACGCTACCGGATTGTCTGGAGAACCTCACAGGCAATCGTTTCTGCACTTTTTCCATCGGTAGCTACCATCACATCTGCAGCTGCCTCATATTTCTCCCGTCTCTGCTCCATCAGCTCACGGATTCCTTCCACACTTTTTCTATTCTGCAAAAGTGGCCTGTCCTCATTATCCTTTACGCGCGCCAGAATCGTTTCCGGTAAAGCTGTCAACAGCACAACTTTTCCGCTTTTTTTCATCTCCAGAACATTCTTCTCACGCATAGGGACTCCACCGCCACAGGAAACAATGTTTTTTTCTCCTGACTGCAATTCCATCAAAAGTTCTGTTTCCAGATTACGAAAATATGCTTCTCCCTTTTCCTCAAAAATCTGAGGAATTGATTGATTCTCTCTCTGCGCGATCAGCTGATCCATCTCTATAATTTCTGCACCTGTTTTTTCTTTCAGTGCTTTCGCCACTGTACTTTTTCCTGTACCCATAAATCCGATTAGAAATATATTGCACAACAATGCATTGCTTTTTCCTTCCTGCTGCATGGATACCTCCTCCTTTAACGCTTCACTTTGTTTTATAGAATACCACAGAATTCAGCCTGTTACAAGATTTGATATTTTGTATCTAGTTAGTTTGTATGCATTTTCCCTATTTACTTAAGTGCAAAACAGGATATACTTGTGAAACCAGGCTTTTTGATGCTATAATGATAGCATACCTGTTTTTCAAAAGCAGGCATCAAACAAGAAAGGCTGGTTTATATGTCAACCAACCCACCACTTGTAGAAGTGGGGGCTTGCGGTAGCATAAGCGAACGAAAGCCCATGTTGACTAGCCAAAGTGTTTTGCGCACTACGTTAGGTCAGAATAGATAGCATTGGCGAAGGCTGCATTACAGTGATATAACTGCATTGCAATTGTATCACTGCGTTATGGGGAACCCCCATCATGGAAAAGAAAGGAGTGTCTTGCATGGTATATGTAATAAATAAAGACGGACAGCCACTCATGCCGACGACAAGGCACGGAAAGGTTCGGCATCTCTTAGAGAGAGGCAAAGCTAAAGTGATCAAACGCTGTCCGTTTACGATACAGTTATTATACGAGACCAATCATTATGTACAGGAGATTACGTTAGGCGTGGATGCAGGAAGCAAGACCATTGGGTTATCTGCCACATCCGAAAGAAAAGAGTATTATGCCGGGGAAGTGGAACTTCGGAATGATATTGTAAACCTGCTTTCCACCAGGAGGGAACTTCGAAGAACCCGGCGGAACCGGAAAACAAGGTATCGGAAACCGCGCTTTCAGAATCGGAAAAGAAAAGACAAGTGTCTGGCGCCCAGTGTACAGCAGAAGGTAGATACGCATATTTTGGCAGTACAGAAGGTAAAGAAAATTTTACCCATCTCTCACGTAGTGGTAGAAGTAGTAGCCTTTGATATTCAGAAGATCAAAAATCCGAAGATAGAAAAAACCGGTTACCAACAGGGCGAACAGCTGGGATTTTGGAATGTCCGGGAATATGTACTCTTCCGGGATGGGCATGTATGTCAATACTGCAAAGGGAAATCTAAAGATAAGATTCTAAATGTGCATCACCTAGAAAGCCGGAAGACTGGCGGAGATGCACCGAATAATCTGATCACTTTATGTGAGGCCTGCCACAAGCGATATCATCAAGGGGAGCTGAAACTTCCGGAGAGCATCAAACGGCAGATCCATAAGACAAACTCGAAGAAAGGCATCCGGAAACGGAACCAAAGTGATTATCTGGTGAAAGGGTTCCGGATCTTTGACAAAGTATCCTACGAAGGCAAGGAGTGTTTCATTTATGGCCGCCGTAGCAGTGGTTATTTTGATCTGCGTACACTGGATGGTACACATATTCACAAAAGTGCAAGTTATAAGAAGTTAAAGTTATTAGAAACAAGAAATTCATTTTTAATAGAAAGGAGAAAGGGCAGGATAAGTGTGTCAGGGTAATCCGTGGCGCATTCCTCCCCTACTTAGTGCTCCACACACTTGAAGTCGGGGTATCCTGCTTAGTCAATTTGATGAAAACATCCTTCAAATTAACAAGGCTTGAAAAGTACTGGATTTTGTACGATGTAGGCAATTCTGCATTTACTCTTTTGATTGCCACCATTCTTCCCATCTATTTTAATTACATCTCTGAAAAGGCTGGTCTGTCCTCCGTGGAATATCTCGCCTATTGGGGATACGCCGCATCGATTACTACGTTTTTGATTTTCCTCGGAGGACCTATCCTCGGAAGCATCTCTGACAACAAAAATATGAAAAAAAAGATATTTCTCGCAGCTCTCCTGATTGGAATCTGTGGATGTCTCTCTCTTGGTATAGCCACTCACTGGCTTGTATTTTTAATTATTTTTGTGATCGCAAAAACAGGCTATTCCTGCAGCCTGATTTTTTATGACTCCATGCTGACGGATGTAACAACACCGGAGCGTGTGGATATGGTTTCCTCCCAAGGGTATGCCTGGGGATATATCGGAAGCTGTGTTCCGTTTCTCCTGTGTCTTGGCATTGTCCTCGGCTCTGACAAGCTTGGCATTTCCATGATGACAGCCATGGGAATTTCCTTTTTGATTATTTCTTCGTGGTGGGGATTATCCGCCCTTCCACTTATCAAACATTACAGACAAACGCACTATGTTGAAAACCAAAATCACATTGCCAGAGAAAGTTTTCTGAGACTGATCAGAACTTTACAGGATATCCGAAAAGAAAAGGCGATTTTTTTATTTTTAATCTCTTTCTTCTTTTATATTGATGGTGTCTATACGATCATTGATATGGCAACCGTCTACGGAGCAGCTCTTGGTTTTGACAGCACAGCGCTTCTTCTGGCTCTCTTGCTGACACAGATTGTTGCATTTCCATGTGCTCTGATCTTTGGAAGGCTTGCCACAAAAATCAAAAATCATCAATTGATTTCCGTATGTATTTTCGCCTACCTTGGCATCTCCATCTTTGCCTTATTTATGAGTAAACAAATCCATTTCTGGATTCTTGCCGTACTGGTCGGCATATTTCAGGGAGGCATCCAGGCCTTGTCCCGTTCCTATTTTGCCAAAATTATCCCCAGTGAGAAATCCGGAGAATATTTTGGCCTTATGGATATCTGTGGCAAGGGAGCTTCTTTGCTGGGAACTGCCCTCGTCAGCTTCCTCTCTCAGCTTACCGGCAGTATCAATCTTGGCGTTGGTGCTATTGCCATTTTATTTATTCTGGGTATTGTGTTTTTCCATAAAGCAGTGCAAATACTCCCGGAAGTTTAAAGCCGATTTTTATAGGCAGGAAAGAACCTTTTATTCTCTCTTTCCTGCCTGTTTT
Organism: Eubacteriales bacterium; assembly: GCA_030536755.1. Lineage (GTDB taxonomy): Bacteria > Bacillota > Clostridia > Lachnospirales > Lachnospiraceae > JALFVM01. Next base: position 15,511 of record JAUNPJ010000082.1, read on the forward strand.
ATCATTTGATTCACATATGTACTGAGCCCTGCCACCAAAATCCCCTGTGTGATTGCCGTAAACACCGCCATGGCAATTTCTTTACCGGTGCTGCATTGACAAGATGACCATACGTACACACCACAGAAAGCAATCCCGCATATTCCAAGAATCAATGGAATATATTTATCTTTTATAAACTGCGTACGCTTTAATCCCAGTCCAATCCAATACAAAACCACTGATACCACCAAAAGCTCCGGCTTCACATAATTCGCAATCGTGTCCATAATTTCACCCTCATGATGTCTGCCTATGATTATGATATGCACCAAAGGTTCGTTTGCTGTTCCTTAACTCGTTACTGTTCACTCCGTTCACAGTAACTTAGCCAAAATTCATTCCAGATTGCC
>JAUNPJ010000136.1 GCA_030536755.1 Eubacteriales bacterium
TGAGCGGAGTAATTTATTTTGAGCTGAAGGTATTTCTGGTTTTTGCTCTGCACGGCATCTGTCTTTTGTTTGGCAGTGACCTGCTGCGTTCCTGGCGGCTGGCAGTTCCCCACGGCGGACTGTGGACCGGAATCGAGGATCTGCTTTTCTGGTTTGCGGCGGGGATATGGACCTTTGTTCTCATCTTCCTTTATCAGGACGGAATACTGCGCCTGTACATGGCGGCGGCCATGGGGCTGGGGATGGTTTTCTACCGGAAAACGGCCAGCAGATGGGTGGTAAAGGGTGTTTCGGGAGGGCTTTTGCTGGTGCTTGGTTTTATTTCATTTCTGGTGAAAAAAATCGACATATTTTGTCAGAAAGTGGTTGCAAAATTTGTCAAAAAAGGATAGACTGTTAGTAGTAATCAGAGGGGAATGTTGAATGATGGCGAGAAAGCGAAGAAGACGTGCCAGCAGCAGTAACCGGCGCGGCATGGCGGGGATCGCAGTTGTTGTTATGATGCTGCTGGCAGTATTACTGTTCCGGAGTCATGCGCTGGAAGTGAAGAATACCGCGTATGCAGAGCAGATGGCACAATTGCAGGAACAGATAGAGATGGAACAGATCCGTGCAGAGGAGATGGAGAAGCTGCCGGAGTACACACAGTCACAGGAATATATAGAAAAAACAGCCAGAGAGAAGTTTGGTCTGGTGTATCCGGACGAGATTATTTTTAAAGCTGCGGATTAAAGAGATGGGATAAACTGCTCATCTCTTTTCTTGTATAATAGGAAAGTTCGCCATCCGGCGAACTCTTGAATGAAAAATGCCCGCAGAAAGCGGGCACGACGAAAGAGACGGTGATCAGAAGAGGTCAATATAAAAGCCTTCTTCAAATTCATCATCGTCAAGGTCATCATCCTCGGTGAGGAAATAATGCATATCAAGCAGGTCAGAATCAGACATATCTCTTACCGACTTGGCTGTCATTCCTTCCGGTGGGTTTTGAATATATTTTTGCCGTAGTGTTTCTGAAGATTTTGCATTCATAAATGTCCTCCCGTCTGTGATTGATAAGATGAGTATGATACAGACAGGAGAAAAAATCAAGCAGAGCGGCATTTGGCTTTTGCCATTGCCCTTTCGTAAAGTTCTTCAAGAGAAATACGGCGATGATTGTGGTAAAGTTCCATGAATTCCATTTCATGTTTGCAGTTTGGACAGCAGAGAGGATCATAGCCAAAAGACAGAAGGATATCCGCCCGCCATTTGGTGAAGCTTTTCAATAATCGATGTTTTGATTTGTGGACTGCCCTGTACAGGGAGTTATCAATCTCCCGGTGTCTGGAATACAGTCCGTAATAACGGGTCATTTTAAAATGTTTTTCCGGGATGTGCTGTATCAGGAGTTTAATAAACTCGATGGCGGGAAGAGTCCGTTCCACATAAGCGTTATCTTCATGGCGGTTGTAATGGAAAGTAACATTTTCACCATCGTAGGAGTCAATGCGTTTTAAGGCAATGACAGGACGTCCGAGATAGCGGCTGATGTACCTGATTACGGTATCTGTATCACAGAGGTCGGGTTTTGCATAAACGTAGAAACCATCTTTATCTTTACTATAAATGTGTGCTTTTATCTTTTTGAAAGAAGGGCCAATGTGCTTTTCCATTTCATTGAGCAATGCAGTCTGAAAAGATCTTCTGAGAAGGGTGTAATTAAAATGTTTCACTACGCGCCAGAAACCATCATCAGAAAAGCCGCCTTCGGTAATTAGACAATGGATATGTGGATTCCATTCTAACGGACGTCCGAAAGTATGTAAGACACAGATGAAACCAGGGACAAAGTTTTTGGACTTGTTAATGTTATGGAACATACGCAAAACAACACTCCGTACAGCCTGAAAAAGGCAGTCAAGAAGAGAACGATCCTTTAGGAAAAAAGACCGCAGTTCCTCATCGATGGTGAAGACGCAGTGGCGGTGTGTGCAGCGAATTAGTTTAAAGGATATTTTAGTAGAACGTTCCTGAGAGTATTTGATACCGCAGGTAGGGCAGAAACGGCTTTTGCACCGGAAGGGAACGAACTTGAGGTTGCCACAGTGTGTGCAGGCATACATGGCACCACCGAAAGAGGAATCACCACAATGAATCATCCTAGAGATATTTTCCATTACAACATCTCTTGGATGAAGAGTATATTGAATTATTTCATAATAGTCTTTGAAAATACTTTGTAAAATGTTCATACGATTATTATGAAATAAACAGCAACAAAAAACAAGCCCTAACCCCTCATGAGTGAGGGGCAGGGGAGTTGAAGTGTCGGAGACACTTTTTTAT
>JAUNPJ010000083.1 GCA_030536755.1 Eubacteriales bacterium
CCGCGCTTGTCCGGGAGGGATACCACCGCACAGGCATTTGGAGAAATTTTCGCAGATTTTTCGAGCATAGCGATTGCTCGCGACGCACTGTTTGAGCACGGTGTGCGAGTTTGCGGCAAGAGCAATCCATAGGCGGCGCAGAAAAAGCAAGAAAATCGACATGCCTGTGAGATGGTATCCCTCCCGGGCGAGTGGCGGTCATGTGGAAAGACTCCGGAAATAAGGTACCAAAAACTGTGCCGTTGGGAAGTGTACCGTTGACCGGGAAAGCGGTGCACATACAACCCTACAAACAGGAATTTTAAAAAATCCCCCTGTTACAGAACCCGCACAAGATTCAATGCTTCATCAGCCAGGACAATGTCTGCTCTCTTTCCCGGTGTCAGCGAGCCTGTTTCTTCGTAAATGCCAATGCTTTTTGCCGGATTTCTGGTCGCCGCAAGGATTGCCTCTCCCTCCGGAACCCCCATGGAAATCACACTTCGCATGCAATCGTACAGATTTGTCGCAGAACCGGCAATCGTTCCGTCTGCCAGCGTAGCTTTTCGGTCTTTCATTGTCACTTCCTGACCGCCCAGCTCATATGTGCCATTTTCCATTCCTGCTGCCATCATAGAATCACTGATCAGCACAACCCGCTCTGGCCCAAACAGTCGAAAAGCATTGCGCACCATAGCCGGGTGAATATGGATTCCATCTCCGATCAATTCGATCATGCAGTCCTTACAGTCAGCTGCTGCGCCTACCAGCCCCGGATCTCGGTGTCCCATCGGCTGCATCGCATTAAACAGGTGTGTCACATGGCAAGCGCCCTGAGCCATCGCTTCACTGGCACAATCATAATTCGCAGTTGTATGTCCAAGCGAAATACAGACCTCATCTTTCAGATCACGAATGAACTCCATCGCTCCTTCCACATTCGGAGCCAGCGTTACCAATTTGATCATACCATTGCATGCCTGGCTGCAGTCATGGAAAAATTCTGCTGTCGGTTTTGCAATGTTTGCTTCTACATGGGCACCTTTTTTGGCAGGATCAATAAACGGACCTTCCATATTAATGCCGCCGATGTGTGCACAAGTCTCATCCGTCTCAACTTCCAAAGCTGTCCGAAAAATCTTCAGAAGCTGTTCTTTCGGCAATGTCATGGAAGTCGGACACCAGGTTGTCACGCCGCAGGATTTTTCATACTGGAGAATCACCCGAAGTCCTTCGGCGTCCGCATCTGAAAAATCATGTCCCTTGGCACCGTGGCTGTGTACATCTACCATTCCGGGTAGCACCTTCATACCACTGGCATCCACCACTGTTTTATCTGTAACATCCTCTTCCGATACTGCAATTCTTCCATTTTCCACATATACATCCTGAACCAGATACGTGCCATCCTCCTGAAATACGTTTCCGTTTCTGATAATCATTTTAGATTTCTCCCTTTTCTTTTATAATCAGACTCAGTGCAGCCTCATCTGCGACTACTGTCACATCGTTATGCAGCTGCAAAATAGATGCCGGCACATTTGGTGTGATTTTTCCGTAAAGTGACCGATACAGCGCTTCTGCTTTGTTCTCACCTGTAGCAACCAGCAGAATTTTCTTCGCAGACATAATGTTCTTGATTCCCATTGTATATGCCTGTTTCGGCACATCATCCATGCTCGCAAAAAATCTTGCATTTGCCTGAATCGTGCTCTCTGTCAGATCGATACAATGTGTCTCCCGTTCAAAAGCCTCTCCCGGCTCATTGAATCCAATATGACCATTTCCGCCGATACCGAGAAGCTGCATATCAATACCGCCAACGCGTCTGATAATTTCATTATAATCCGCACATGCTTTCTCCGAATCCTCTTCCAATCCATTCGGTACAAACGTTTTAGACTTATCAATATTGACATGATCAAATAAATTAGTATTCATAAAGTAACGATAGCTCTGATCATTGTCTCCAGCCAAACCTTTGTACTCATCGAGATTCACACTCGTTACTTTTGAGAAGTCCAAATCTCCTTTTTTGTACCACTCTACAAGCTGACGATACGTTCCGATCGGTGTGGATCCTGTTGCAAGCCCTAATACGCAATTTGGTTTCATAATAATCTGTGCAGAAATAATATTTGCAGCTTTTCTGCTCATATCCTGATAATCTTTTGCTTTGTAAATGGTAATCATAATTTTCTTCCTTTCTTTTTTATATCTGTTGTTTTCCCCAACAGAATCCTGTTTTTTGTTTCTTTTTTGAAGTCTTCTTGTATCTGTAACTTCATTATAGAGGCAGCAAATTCTTTTTTCAACAATCTTATACTTTTTTGAATTTTCTTTCACCATTTGGAGAACCTGAACAAAAATTGCTCATTTTTTCTCCTCGTTTTTTGTTCACTTTGTCTGTTCTTTGAAATTACTTTCATAATCAGAAAAAATATTAAAATTAGTTTTTGCATGTATTATACTGACGTCGAAAGTTGAAACAAACGCAACGACAAACATCTGAATCACAATATATAAAAAAATAAATGCATTACAAATGCAAAGAAAAGGAGTTGTTATTATGAACGACAAAATCAAAGGAATTCATCAGAAACTGGTCGTATCCTGTCAGGCACTTCCGCACGAGCCGCTGCATTCCTCTTTCATTATGGGAAGAATGGCTCTGGCAGCCTTTCAGGGCGGCGCATGCGGCATCCGCGCCAACACAAAGGAAGACATCGCCGTATACATCACGCCTACGATGAAAGAAATCGAAGAGCTGATGGAAGTAAAACCGGCAATCATACTCAGCCGCCTGCACACGCTACCATCTATCACAATTAAGGAGTTTGCTATGATATTCGGAAATGTAAAAGATTTAGACAATTATACTTATCTGGATGAAAAAATCCAAAAATGCTTTCAGTACGCAGCAGAACACGACCTGCTTTCCTACGAGAAAGGCCGCCACGACATTGACGGAGATGCCCTCTTCGTAAATATCGTGGAGTATGAGACCACAACTCCAGAGGAACGTTTCTGGGAGGCACATAAATATTATCTGGATCTGCATGTTATGCTGCGTGGCCCGGAACAGATTGACGGAAATTTCATTCAGAATATGGAACAGAAAGATTTTGTTGAAAAAGATGACTTTCTTCCTCTGGAAGGTGAGCCCAACAATCATGTCGTGTTAGAAGATGGAGATTTTCTCCTCTGCTATCCCGCTGATGCACACCGCACAGCCGTTGCAGTAAACGGACCTGCAAAAATCAAAAAAGCAATCTTCAAGATTAAAATCTGATTTCCAGGGGGAGCCACTGTTGTTTTGCAGTGGCTTCCTTATCTTATTTTTGTATGTTATACTATTGCTATGACAATACCACTTATATTTCGATAAGGAGCACATTTTTGTCAACTACCCACGACCTAAAGGTCATGGGCTTGTAACTGCCCAGTCGTAGTAACGGATTGCTCCTCCGACCTTTAACCCCGATAGATATTGCTATCTAAAGTGGCGTTACATCACAGGGTGGCTGACAACACCCTTTATAACAAAGTATACTCTGCTATAACTGTATCAGGTACTTGATTTCCCTTGCCATACAGTAAAATTCGATATTACGCTTAAGATTTTACATTGCATACGGTTTGATGCAAAAACCTCATATCTTAACTTTTCAAAGTACATAAGAGTGCCTTCAGAGCAGTTGCTCCCAACGGTTTTCTCTGTGTATATATTGTAACAAAAAATGTTATTTTTTACAAGAATTTACAAGGCTCCTTCCACCGCCTGAAGGCAGTGGGTTTCCGCCTGTATGAAACGAAAGGTTTTATTTATGAAAATGGCATCTACAGCAATACGGAGACTGTCATGGAAAGCAATGGCTCCGGCGAAATTTTGTGGGATAAAACGATCAATGAAACATTTACTATGATTTCTGGCAATCGGCCATATTATGTGGAGTTTCAAACAAAAAAACGTGTCATGGATGATTGCGATTACTTTAAGCGTCTTCATGAGTGTATTTTGACACGGGCATCAAAAGAATTGCAGGATGCTGAACTTTTGGATTTATTTGAACTCACAGCGGTTGATCTGACAGATGAGGATTTGGATGATTTTGGAGAAAAGGATGATATTCTATACCGAATCGAGAAAGAGCTAAATTCACAATTCAATACCAGAAAACAAATGGTCTTGAAAACAATGCATGCTTATCTTGCACATAGCGGTCATTTGTACGATACGGATTGTTTTTCTCTATTTGGAACAAACAGCTTTCATCTTGTCTGGGAAAAAGTTTGTGCGGACATCATGGACAATCAATTAGATGTCCTACTTGGAGCGATTCCACTGCCTGTCCCGTTAAAGCCGGAATATGACCGCAAACAGAAACTGATTGATCTGATAGAAAAACCTCTATGGACAGCCTCTGGTAAGACTGCGAAAAACACGCTTATTCCTGATCTGATTACCATTGCGAAGGCAGGTCACGAATATCAGTTTATTATTTTTGATGCAAAATACTACAATGCCCAGCTTGAATTTGGTGTTTCGCCAAAAGGGCAGCCCGGAATCGAATCCATAACAAAGCAGTATTTGTATCAGTTGTCATATCAGAAATTTATTGAGGAACATGAATTTGCATCCGTGAAGAACTGTTTCCTTATGCCGACGGAAAATCCGGCGGTAGAAGTCCGGGGGGAAGTGTCCATGCGTATGTTCCATGAACTCGGATTGCAAAACATTCAGGTGCGTTTTCTTCCGGCAGCTATGGCGTATGAGTACTATTTGTCTGGCAGAAAAATGGATATAGGTATCCTTGAATTGTAGGTATTGTTTTCAGAAAAGATTTCTGTAAAGTAGGATATTTGACAAAAATTTTGATATGACTTCCTTACTGTTTTATGTGCTGTCACAGATACAGTAAGACAAAAGGCTGCAGCTACCCTCTCAAAAGCTGCAGCTTTTTTGTGCTTATAGAAGGAAGTTGGCCTGATTTTTGGGGTTTTTACAAACATTTAACATTGCGCATAGCGTTTGCTATTGTAGAATAAAGCAAGAGAAAGTTTCAGAAACAGCAGGAAAAATATTGCTGAATTTGTAGTATTTCTACAGGGAGGGAAAGATGCGAAAGGAAGATACGATTGCTTTTTTGATAGAGACAAAATATGCATCGCTTCGGACTTCAGAGAAGAAGGCTGCAGATTATGTGCTGGAGCATATGGATGAGGTGATGACGATGTCTTTATCGGAGTTTGCCAGAAGAAGTGGTGTCAGTCAGCCTACGGTAGTTCGTTTTGTCAATGCACTTGGGTTTGATGGATACCGGGCGTTCAAATTCCGTCTGATCTGCGAGCACGGTAAGCAGGATGAGGCAGGAACGGTAAATGTTATGTATGGCTATGAGGTTACGGGAAAGGATGAGCTGAGAAACATTCCTGCAAGGATCACGGCTACTGTGATTCGAATGATGGAAGAAAATCTGAAATCTATTTCTGTGGATACATTTGAGAACGTGGTAAGGGCGATTGTGAACGCAGAATATATTGAGATTTATGGGGTGGAAAACTCAGGCTCGGTATGCAGCGACCTGTGTACGAAGCTGACGTATCTGGGCATGAAGTGCCGTTACTACGAGGATCCGTATATGCAGTGTATCTGTGCAGGAAACTTGAGGGAGAGAGATGTGGCTATAGGAATTTCCTATTCCGGGTATTCCATAGATACGGTAGATGCACTGAAGATGGCAAAAAAGCAGGGAGCACTTACAATAGCCATTACCAACTTTCAGGATTCTCTGATCAGCCGTTATGCGGATTACGTCATTTGCTCTACCCAGGAGCAGTTTTTATATGGAAAAGCAATTTTTTCCAGAACAGCGCAGCTGGCCATTGTGGATATGATTTATCTCGGTGTGATCGTCAGCGATTATGACCGGTTTATCCGGGCGTTGGACAGGAATAGTGAACTGATTAGACATAAAGCGTATCAGACAGACTGATAAATGAGAGAAGAAGGAGCGATTTTTGTAGAAATTCTACAAAGATTTCTCCTTTTTTTGTGGCATTATTTTAAATTCCCTTTACAAAAGTTTGATTTTTTTTTGATTGTTTTTCAAAAATCGCATTGCTACAATGGCGTTGCCTGGTGAGAACAGGTATGCAACCTGGTTTGAAAAGTGAAAGGAAGAGATCATGTTAGAATTAAAAAATGTAAAGAAATCCTACGACAATGTGACTATTTTGAAGGATATTAATCTGGAGATTGAAGATGGCGAGATTGTTTCTATTCTGGGACCGTCCGGATGCGGAAAAACGACGTTACTGAATCTAATCCTTGGCATTACAGATGTGGACAGCGGAGATATCATTTTTAATGGACAAAATCTCACTCGCGTACCAATGGAAAAGAGAGGATTTAATATCGTATTTCAGGATTATGCGTTGTTTCCGAATCTGAATGTATACCAGAACATTACATACGGACTTCGCAATAAACCGGATATCTCATCCAAGGAAGAAGTAGAAGAGATGATTTCCCTGCTTGGGCTGGAAGAACATCTGACGAAACGAATTGATCAGCTTTCCGGCGGACAGAAGCAGAGAGTGGCACTGGCAAGGACGATGGTCATGAAACCGAAGATTCTTCTGCTGGATGAGCCTTTGAGTGCTCTGGATGGTGTGATTAAGGAATCCATCAAAGACAAAATCAAGACAATTGCAAAAGAATTTAACCTGACTACGATCATTGTAACGCATGATCCGGAGGAGGCGCTGACCTTATCAGACCGAGTGATGATCGTCAACAATGGAACGATTGCTCAGTTTGGAAAGCCGGAAGAAATCATCAATGCTCCGAAAGATCTGTTTGTGCGCAAGTTTATTTTAAATCAGCTGGAGATTAAGAAAAATAACATTTATGCGTTATTCACCAATGGACAGCAACCAGGAATCCAGGTTTCTTAGGAGGCATTTATGAGACGGAATAAAAATAAGGAAATCAAACTGATTTTTGCGTTGCTGACGGTTATTTTTCTTGTGTTTCTGGCCATTCCGGTGGCTCGCCTTCTCATGAAGTCATTTGTGCTGGATGGAACGGGAGAATTCACGATAGATAATTATCGAAGTGTACTGACTTCCAGAGGATTTTTAAGAGCCGTAAGCAACAGCTTTCTGGTATCCTGCTGCAGTGCGGTGGTGACGACTGTTCTTGCTTTTTTTCTTGCGTACAGTATTCATTACACCAATCTGGGAAAAAAATACAAATCAATGATCAGTAAAGTGGCAGTGCTTCCCATGCTGCTTCCTACGATTACTTATGGATTTGCCATTATTTATTCCTTTGGAAAGCAGGGACTTCTGACCAGGCTGTTCGGAAGACAGCTCTTTGAAATTTATGGTTTCAATGGACTGCTTCTGGGATATGTCATTTATACATTGCCGGTATCTTTTATGCTGATTAACAATACTATGGGATACATTGACAAAAAGTTTATGATCGTATCCCGGCTGATGGGAGATTCGGCTTTCCAGACATTCCGGATTACCATTCTCAGACCACTTCTGGGAACACTGGCAGCATCTTTTATCCAGACCTTTTTCCTGTGTTTTACGGATTTTGGTATTCCTGCGTCGGTAGGTGGAAGATTTGATGTGGTGGCAAGTGTGCTCTATGCGCAGATGCTCGGAAGTATTCCCAATTTTGGAAATGGTGCGGTGGTAGCTTTGATCATGTTGATTCCATCGATTGTCAGCATTACGATTCTTCACATTCTGGAGAAGTACAATGTGCGTTATAACAGGATTTCTGCGATTGAGCTGAAAAAAAATAAAGGCAGGGATATTTTCTGCGGTGTCGTCAGCGGCGCGATAATGCTTAGTGTGGTATCGATCTTCGCAGTGATTTTTGTGGTTCCGTTTGTGTCAGAGTGGCCTTACAACGTGACTTTTACACTGGAACATGTAAAAGCTGTGTTTGAAGACAATGCATTGTTCAGTGTTTATACCAATTCCCTGATGGTGGCAGCGGCTACAGCTCTTTTGGGAACTTTAATGGCATACGGCGGTGCATTGATTACTGCAAGAAGTACGGTAAATCAGAAACTGAAAAATGCGATAGAAAGTATTGCACTGATTACAAATACTATTCCCGGTATGGTAATTGGCCTGGCGTATCTGTTCAGCTTTTCCGGAACTTCCCTGCAGAATACATTTGCGATCATCATCATCTGCAACACCATTCATTTTTTCTCTACGCCTTACTTGATGATGAAAAGCTCCCTGGAGAAGATGAATGCTTCCTGGGAGACTACGGCCATGCTTATGGGAGATAACTGGGTGAAAACGATTCTGCGTGTTGTGACCCCGAATGCATGCTCCACGCTTTTGGAAGTATTCAGCTACTATTTTGTAAATTCCATGGTGACCATCAGTGCAGTAATCTTTATTGCGGGAACAAGAACGATGGTGATTACGACCAAGATTAAGGAATTGCAGTATTACAATAAATTTAATGAGATTTTTGTATTGTCACTGTTGATTTTATTTACAAATGCTGTAAGTAAATATATATTTCAAAAACTGGCAGAGAAAAGCCAGCGAAAGGAGAAGATTATCAATATGAATAAGTTTAAGAAATCACAGGCAAAAAAAGCAGCAGTAATCGGTCTTGCAGTTCTGACAGGTGTGACAGCCATCGGAATGACAGGATGCGGGAAAGGCAAGGATGAGCAGGTTATTATTTATTCCAATGCAGATGATGAGGCAGTAGAGTCTATGAAGCATGCGCTGGATAACAATGGCTATGAGGGACAGTATGTCTTCCAGACATTTGGAACTTCCGAACTTGGCGGCAAGCTGCTGGCAGAGGGAACAAACATTGAGGCCGATATGGTGACTATGAGTACTTTCTATGTAGACAGTGCGCAGGAACAGAACAAGATGTTTCAGGATCTGACATTTGATGTGAAGACTCTGGATGAGTTTCCGTCATACTGTGCACCGATTACTGCACAGGAAGGAACCATCATTGTGAACACAGAAATGATGAAAGAGAACAATCTGGAAATGCCAAAATCACTCAAAGATCTGGCTGAGCCGGAATACAAAGGATTTATTTCCGTCACAGATGTGGCTTCCTCTTCCACAGCATGGCTGCTGATTCAGGGACTGGTGTCTGAGTATGGGGAAGATGGTGCAAAGGACGTACTGAAGGGAATTTACGAAAATGCAGGAGACCATATTGAGGATTCTGGTTCTGCACCTCTGAAAAAAGTACGGGCAGGTGAGGTTGCTATTGGATTTGGTCTTCGCCAGCAGGCCGTGGCAGATAAGGAAGAAGGGCTTCCGATTGATTTTGTAGACCCGGAAGAAGGCAATTTTACATTGACAGAGTCTGTGGCAGTTGTGGACAAAGGCGAGCAGTCTAATCCAAAGGCTATGGAAATGGCACAGTGTATCATTGAGAATGGACGAGAAGAGCTGCAGTCTTACTATCCGGTTGCTTTGTATGAGGGAGAGACAACAGACGCAGAGAATCTTTCAGGCAATCCGAAGACATTCGGCGAACCGCTGACGGTTGATTTGTTGAAAGAACATCAGGAATTATCTGAGGAATGTAAATAAAATAGAGGAAGGAACTTAAAAGAGAATGAACACTTATAAATTATTGACACCGGGTCCGCTGACTACCACAGAGACAGTACGAAAGGAAATGATGTTTGATCATTGTACCTGGGATGACGATTATAAAGCAATTACACAGAAAATCAGAAAACAGCTTCTGGAGCTTGCTCATGTAAGCGAAGAGGATTATACAGTTGTTCTGATGCAGGGAAGCGGAAGCTTTGGTGTAGAGTCTGTGCTGACCAGTGTGATTGACAAGGAGGATAAACTGCTGATTATCGCCAATGGTGCGTATGGTGAGAGAATGGAGGACATTGCGGTTCACGCGGGCATTCCTTATGTGGCGTATGATGAAGTTTATTACAAGATTCCCGATGCGGGCAGAGTGGAAGAAATTCTGAAAAAGGATCCATCGATTACCCATGTAGCGATGGTACACAGTGAGACGACTTCCGGAATCTTAAATGATATCCAGGCTGTAGGAAAGGTTGTAAAAGAGCACGGATGTACATTTATTGTAGATGCCATGAGCAGTTTTGGCGGTGTGGATATTCCTGTGAAAGAGTGGGGCATTGATTTTATCATCAGCAGTGCAAATAAATGCATTCAGGGAGTTCCGGGATTTTCTTTTATCATTGCAGACAGACAGAAGCTGATCGAGAGTGAGGGAAAAGCCAGAAGTCTGTCACTGGATCTGTACGACCAGTGGAAGACGATGAACAAAGACGGAAAGTGGAGATTTACTTCTCCGACACATGTAGTACTGGCATTTTCCAGGGCGCTGGATGAAATGATGGAAGAAGGCGGCATTTCTGCAAGAAGCAAACGTTACTACGACAACAATCGTCTTCTGATCCACCGTATGAAAGAGATGGGCATTGAGACATATATTGGAGAGGAACACCAGGGACCCATTATTACCACGTTCCTTTATCCGGAAAATCATAAATTTTCTTTCCAGGAAATGTATCAGTATATCAAGGACAGAGGATATGCCATTTATCCAGGAAAGGTGACAGAGGCAGATACTTTCCGAATTGGAAATATCGGTGAGATTTACGAAGAAGATATTGAAAAGGTCTGTGCGATCATAAAAGAATTTCTGGAGGATAAGTAAGATGAGAATAGAAGCGGTGATTTTTGACTGGGCAGGAACGACCGTAGACTATGGATGTTTTGCTCCGGTACAGGCATTTGTGGAGGTTTTTAAGCATTTTGGAATAGAGCCTGCAATGGATGAAGTGCGAAAGCCTATGGGTATGCTGAAAAGAGACCATATCAAAACCATGCTGGGGATGGACAGAATTCATGGGCTGTGGCTGGAAAAATACGCACGAGAGCCAGAGGAAAAGGATATTGACAACATGTACAGCCTCTTTGAGGAAAAGCTGATGAGCATTCTGGAGCGGTTTGCAGACCCAAAACCTTTTGTGCTGGATGCTGTGTCAAAGCTTCGTGATATGGGAATGAAAATCGGCTCTACTACTGGTTATACCGATGAAATGATGGCTGTTGTCACAAGAGAAGCAAAAGCAGCAGGTTACGAACCGGATTGCTGGTTCAGTCCCAATTCTGTGGGAAATGCAGGCAGACCTTATCCATTTATGATATTTAAGAACATGGAGACGTTAAAAATATCAGGTGTGCACAGCGTAGTCAAAGTCGGAGATACGGTATCCGATATCAAAGAGGGAAAAAATGCAGGAGTGATTTCTGTGGGAGTTTTGGAAGGAAGTTCTGAAATGGGACTGACACAGGAAGAATACGAAGCGCTGGATGAACTGCAGCGGGAAATACGTTTGGAAAAAGCAAAAAATGTGTTTGAAGCAGCAGGTGCAGATTATGTAATGAAAAATATGAAAGAGCTTCCTCAGCTGATTGAAAAACTGGGACAGTTATGATTCACGAGTCCTGAAGATAAAATGTAGTTTTGACAAAATTATTGTAAAAGAAAACGACGGACTGTATAATGATGCCATACCAAAATTGCAAGGGAGAAATAATGGCATGAAAAACATACTGATTGTTGATGACAACAAGCAGATACTGGATGTGTTAAAAGAATACGCAGTGCGTGAGGGCTTTGTGGTATATACGGCAGAATCGGGAAAGGAAGCTTTGGCGGAGTTTGAAAGCCGCAGCTATGAAGCGGTTTTGCTGGACGTGATGATGCCGGAGATGGATGGATTTGAAGTGTGCCGGCAGATTCGCAAAATATCGATGGTGCCAATCATTATGATTACGGCCCGCGGAGAAGATTTTGAACGGATTATGGGACTGGACATCGGCGCGGATGACTATGTCGTAAAACCGTTTTCGCCTTCTGAGGTGATGGCAAGACTTCGGGCCATTCTTCGCCGTGTGGATGTTTCGGACACGGTGCAGACAGAATATCTGGTTCGGGGAAACCTTCGCATATCCATAGAACGGTTTCAGGCATTTATCGGTGAGCAGGAAGTACATCTGACGAAAAAGGAACTTGAAATTCTCTGGCTTTTGGCATCGCAGAAAGGAAAAGTATTCAGCAGGGGAAATATATTGGATTCTGTCTGGGGCTATGATTATTTTGGGGATGAGAGAACGGTAGATACACACATCAAACGTATGAGGATGAAACTGGATGCTTATGAACATCCGGGGTGGGAAATTGTAACAGTACGTGGTGTCGGCTATAAATTTGAGGTGTGCAATGAATAAACTTACCAGAAAACTGTTGCGCTATTTTGCGGTTCTGGAAATTCTCCTGGCTGTGCTTGTCTTTATTGGATTTTGCGGTGTTTTTCGTTACTACACAGTTACTTTGCACCAGAAAGATCTGAAAACAAGAGCAGAAACGATTGCCTCTAAGCTAGAAGAATTTCTCAGTACAAACAAAGAACATTCCGGTCGGGGCGCTTATCTGAAATTTCTCGACGATATTTCTATGGCGGATACCTACATCATTACGGTTGATGGAAGCCCGTTTTCCTTTGGACATCGTCAGATGGAGTTGAAAAAAGCGACAAAAGGGGCGGAGGAGTTCGCAGAACAGGTTTTTCAGTCGAAAAAATATGTACAGAAACAAAAGAAGAATGGTGATGAGCATGTGATTTTAACCGGCGTGCCGATTATAAAAAATGGTGATCTTGCAGCGGACGTTGTGATTGTGGACAAAGAAAGTATCGATTACCAGATGTTTATACAGGCGGTTATCATACTTGGAGGCTGTATTTTGGCAGCGTTATTTCTTTCTATCGCGGCTGCACGGTATTTTGCCGGACGATTCATGCATCCGATTCAGGAAATCGCTGGTACAGTCAAAAAACTGGCAAATGGAAATTATACGGTAAAAACAGAGATCAACGACAACACAGAACTCGGGCAGCTTGCCAGAGAGACCGATATTCTGGCAGAAAAGCTGGAAGAGGTGCGTCTGGAAAATACACGGCTAGAACAGCTTCAAAAAGATTATTTTGCGGATTTGTCCCATGAGCTTCGCACACCGGTCACGATCATCCGCAGTTCTCTGGAGGCAATCTGTGATGGTGTGGTGCAGGGAGAAAAAGCGGCAGAATACCAGCGTCAGACACTAAAGGAAAGTATCTCCTTACAGCGTCTTGTCAACGATATGCTGGAACTTTCAAGACTTCAGAACAAAGATTTCCCGATTCAAAAGGAAAATATGAATCTGTTGATGGCGTTGGAGGATGCAGTCCAGGCGGTTCGAAGCATGGCAGGGAAGAAACAGATTTCACTGATCTTTGAAAATCTGGAAGAACCCTGGTTTATAGATGGAGACTACGGACGACTGCGGCAGATGTTTGTGGCGGCTCTGGATAATGCCATCAAGTATTCCGAAGTTGGACAGAGTGTTTGGATTACTGCCAAAAAGAAAGAGGAGTCTTTCCTGGAAATTTCCATCAAAGACCAGGGATGTGGTATTTCAGAAGAAAATCTTGCAAATATTTTTGACAAATTTTATCGTTCTTCTCAGACAAAGGCAAAGGGCTCCGGGCTTGGCCTTGCGATTCTGAAAAACATCGCAAACCGTCATAGGATTGAAGTGACCATTTCCAGTACCTATGGTGAGGGGACAGAATTGTGCTTTGTCGTTCCATTTTGTTTGGAAAATGAACAAAATGACACAGATTCCTGAAAATGTACCCAAGATGCCATGAAAATGCCATATTTCTTTTGTAAGATGACTGCGATCCATAAAAATAGAAAGTGAAATAATCGGAGGAATGATAGAATGAAAAAAAGAATGTTAGTTCTGGCGATGGCGGCAACTCTTTGTTTTGGAAGTACTGTTTCCGTATTTGCGGCAACTCCTTGCGGAAAGCAGTGCAGCAAAAGCAATTATGTAGATGCCAATAACGATGGCGTTTGTGACAACTTTGTAGACAAAGACGGTGATGGTGTGAATGATAACTGTACCGGAATACGCAAAAACAAAAAGAATGGCCAGGGAAAGAAAAACGGAAATGGTCAGGGTAAAAGAAATGGAAGCGGCTGTGGAAACGGCTGCGGCAGAGGAAGAAACAGATAAATATGTGATACAAAAAGAAAAACATGCGGTTGTGATTGCATGTACGAAAGCAGGGAGGCAGTGGCTCGAAAGGAGTCGCTGCCTCCCTGCTTTATATGAAATCTTTTGTGAATTGTACAATTACAATGGCGAAATGTATTGAAATTTCATGCAATATATGATACGCTTTATTCGTATCAAACGATAGAAACGGAGATGATGAAATTGCCGAACTATACAAAGGAACAATGGAATGCTAAAAAAGAAAATCTTATGGAGAAGTGTTATGACTGTTTTGCGGAATACGGACTGCACGGAACAGGTATTAGGGCATTGGGAAATTATTGCGGGTGTACCTCTAATATGCTGTATACCTATTTTAAAAATTTAGATGATCTTATTATTCAATCCACCGAATACTGTATGAGTAAGGTAGAAGATGATTTTATGGCGAAAGCCCCCACAGATGTTGAGGATTTGTGGCGGTTTATTGACGAGATACCATACTGGACGGCAGAAAAACATGGAAAGAAATACAGGTTGATGTATCAAGTGTATACGCACCCGAAATACAGAGAATACGGTAAGAAATTCTTTGCAGGTGTTAACAAACGATATACCGAATACGCAAAACTCTTAGAAGGCAGACTTACTATTCCATATCAAAAGCTGACACCATTGATTTTCATTCTAGTCCGAGCTTGCGTACATTACGCATTGTTCGAGGATGAATTTTATCTGAAATCCCAGATAGAAGTGCTGAAGGAAAGTTTGGAACTCTTTATTATGAAATATAACCCGAAAGAGAGATCAGGTATTCTGACTGAATGATGTAAATAAAGGAGGATAATCATTATGAATATTGCATCAGTAGTAAATGGGAAAGAACTGACAATCGCACTGGAAGGAAGACTGGATACAACATCTGCCCCTGAATTAGAGAAGGAGTTAGGTGCAAAGTTGGAGGGAGTAGACAGTCTGATTCTGGAGTTTGAAAAGCTTCGTTATTTATCCAGTGCAGGTCTTAGAGTACTTCTTACTGCTCAGAAAAAAATGAATGCTCAGAAGGGAAGCATGGTCATTAAACATGTCAATGAGATGATTATGGAAGTATTTGAGGTGACTGGATTTTTGGATATTCTTACAGTAGAGAATGATTGATTTAAGTTTTGATCAATATTTGAAAGGCAACGAACAAGAGAGAGAAGGGAAACGATAACATGCAGAAATCTATGAAACTTTTGGAGCGTATTGTAAACGAAGTGCACGAAAATCCTTCATTAAAACAGGAGATTGTCGTACTTCATATTAACCATTGTATGGATAATTCGTTTGATTTCAGTGAAGTGATGTGCCGTGTCTTTCATA
>JAUNPJ010000084.1 GCA_030536755.1 Eubacteriales bacterium
GTAGAACAGCCATTTGCACAGATTGATCACCTTCCAGAATCAAAGTGCAGATCTCTCCGCTTGTGCGGGCAGACCTTTGGCAGATTTTCGCAGGCTTGGCGAGCAGAGCGATTGCTTTGAAAACACTGTTTGAGCGCATAGCGCGAGTTCGTTTGAAAAGCAATCCATAAGCGGCGCAGCCAAACAAGAAAATCAACAGGTTGACTGCACAAGCGGAGAGATCGCACTTGATGCGGAAAGCCTCCCCCTGTGCAAATGGTTGTTCGGAAGCCCCAAGCCAAACCTTGCCGTTGGGAATCTGTTACGTCGACCAGGAAAGTGGTGCCCATACAACTCAACAAACAGGAATTTTGTTTTTAAAAAGGCCACCGCGATCGCGGTGGCCCTGATTTTGTCTATGAAGTTTTCTTAAAGAACCGGCCGATTCCATAAAACAGTGCATACAGTCCGTTCAGATAAATCTCCTGATGTTTCTGAATGGAGGTTATGATCTTATGTATATTTTTCACTCTTCGAAATGGTTTCAGGAAGGTCAGCTTCCTTCGATTCCTTTTTCTTTTCATCATTCTCTTCATTTTTTATTTTACAATTCTGACTCTGGAAACACCCTCAATCTTCTCAAGTTCTTCTGCAACCTCCTGTGAAATTGCTGTCTCAAGATCGATCAGGGTATATGCATACTCTCCGCGGCTCTTGTTTGTCAGATCGGCAATGTTCATGCCATCATCACCAAGAATCTTGGTAAACTGACTGATCATGTTCGGAATATTCTTGTGTGTGATGGCAAGGCGTCCGGCAACACGGCAGGTTCCCATATCACAATTCGGGAAGTTTACAGAGTTCTTAATGTTACCATTCTCCATAAAGTCACACAGCTCTTTGACAGCCATCACCGCACAGTTGATCTCTGCCTCCTCTGTAGAAGCTCCAAGATGAGGCGTAACCAGTGTTCCAGGTGCACCTGCGACTGTCGGATTCGCAAAGTCTGTCACATATTTTTTCACTTTTCCAGATTCCAGAGCTTTGATCAGTGCTTCCTCATCAACGAGAAGATCACGGGCAAAGTTCAGAAGAACAACGCCGTCCTTCATCTTATCAATGGCCTCTTTGTTAATCATTTTTTTTGTGCTTTCCAAAAGAGGAACATGGATGGTGATATAATCACACTGCTCATAAATCTCATCCACAGATTTGATGTGTTTGATGCTTCTTGACAGATTCCATGCTGCATCGATGGAGATATATGGATCGTATCCATAAACATCCATGCCAAGATGTACTGCTGCATTTGCAACCATAGCTCCGATAGCGCCCAGACCGATGATACCCAGCTTCTTACCGCTGATCTCACATCCGGCAAATGCTTTTTTCTTCTTCTCAGCCAGCTTGCTTATCTCTGCCTCATTTTCGTTCTGCTCAACCCATTCAATACCGCCTACGATGTCACGGGATGCCAGCAGCATTCCTGCCAGCACCAGTTCCTTTACACCGTTGGCATTGGCACCCGGTGTATTGAAGACAACCACACCGTTTGCCGCACAATCCTGAACCGGAATATTATTGACACCTGCACCGGCTCTTCCGATTGCAACGACAGAGGACGGAATTTCCATCTCTGTCATTTTTGCACTGCGGACCAGTACAAGATCTGCTTCCTCCAGATTTTCTGTTTTCTCATATTTGTCAGAAAACATCTCCAACCCAGTCTCAGCGATCGGGTTTAAGCAACTATATTTAAACATTTTACAAATCCTCCTGATCGAACGCATCCTCAATATTTGCACCTGCCGGTACCATTGGGAATACTTTTAAATCTTTGTCGATAAAGAAGTCAATGACAACCGGTTTGTTCAGAGCAAGTGCTTTCTCCAGAGCCGGCACAACGTCTTCTTTCTCTGTTACGCGGATACCTACCGCACCCATGGCCTCTGCCACTTTTACAAAATCTACTGCATCATTCAGCACCGTATTGGAATAACGCTCTTCATAGAACAGCGTCTGCCACTGACGAACCATTCCCAGTACATGGTTGTTCAGTACGATCTGCACAATCGGAATATTGTTTCTTACTGCAGTCGCAATCTCATTCATGTTCATACGGAAGCATCCGTCACCGGAAATATTGACAACGGTTTTGTCCGGTCTTCCCAGTTTTGCTCCGAGAGCGGCACCAACACCAAATCCCATCGTTCCCAATCCACCTGAGGACAGGAAGGTTCTCGGCTCTTTGTATTTGTAATACTGTGCAGCCCACATCTGATGCTGGCCTACATCTGTTACGATGAGCGCATCCCCTTTTGTCACCTCGTACAGTTTTTCCACTACATAAGGACCGGTCAGAATATCTTCTTCGTATTTCAGAGGATATTTCTCTTTCATTGTATCAATCTGACTGAGCCAGTAAGCATGATCTTTTGGCTCTACCATAGCCAGCAGACGCTGCAGGCTCTCCTTCAGATCACCAACTACACTGACATCAATCAAGACGTTTTTGTTGATCTCTGCCGCATCAATATCCAGCTGGATAATCTTCGCATTTTTTGCAAAGTTCTTTGTATTTCCCGTTACACGGTCGCTGAATCTGCAGCCGCATACAATCAAAAGATCACTCTGTGTCACACCGAGGTTGGATGTTTTTGTTCCATGCATACCAAGCATACCTGTATACAGCGGATCTTCACCAGGGAAAGCACCTTTTCCCATCAGAGTATCACAGACAGGAGCCTGAATCTTATGAGCCAGCTCAAAGATTTCTTTGGATGCATCGGCAGTAATCGCACCGCCTCCTACAAAGATATATGGTTTCTTTGCCTTAGAGATGAGTGCTGCTGCCTCTTTTAACGCTTCCTCTGTAATTTGTTCTGTATCTCTTACGATTGCTTCCGGAGTTTTTGGCTCATACTCACATTTTGCCGCAGTCACATCTTTTGTGATATCGACAAGAACAGGACCCGGACGTCCGCTCTTTGCAATATAGAACGCTCTGCGAATTGTATCTGCCAGTGTTTTGATGTCTTTTACGATAAAGCTGTGTTTTGTGATCGGCATTACCACGCCTGCAATATCTACCTCCTGGAAGGAATCTCTTCCCAGAAGCGGCGTTCCAACGTTTGCAGTGATTGCCACTACCGGAATGGAATCCATATATGCAGTTGCGATTCCGGTAACCAGGTTGGTCGCTCCCGGTCCGGAAGTTGCCATACATACACCAACTTTTCCTGTTGCTCTTGCATATCCGTCTGCCGCATGGGATGCGCCCTGCTCATGAGAAGTCAAAATGTGACGGATCTCTCCATGTTTATATAATGCATCATAAATATTTAAAATGGTTCCGCCCGGATAGCCGAATACGGTATCTACACCCTGTTCTTTCAAACATTCAATTACAATTTCTGAACCTGTTAAATTCATTGGTAATCCTCCTTAATTCTTTGGTATTTCAAGAACGGCACCCCTGTCACCGGATGTTACCAGTGCTGCATAACGTGCCAGATAGCCAGTCTTAACCTTTGGTTCTTTTGGCTGCCAGTTTGCCTTTCTGCGAGCCATCTCTTCATCACTTACTTTTACATTCAGCGTATGATTTGGAATATCGATCTGAATGATATCTCCCTCTTCGATCAGCGCAATCGGACCGCCTACAGCAGCTTCCGGTGAAACATGACCGATGGAAGCACCTCTGGACGCACCGCTGAATCGTCCGTCTGTGATCAGTGCTACGCTTGAACCAAGTCCCATACCGGCGATCTGAGAAGTCGGATTGAGCATCTCACGCATACCAGGACCTCCCTTTGGTCCCTCATAGCGAATGACTACGACATCTCCCGCTTTGATTGAACCGGAAAGAATTGCTTCGCTTGCATCTTCTTCGCATTCAAAGACACGTGCCGGTCCTTCATGTACCAGCATCTCTTCTACAACTGCAGAACGTTTGACAACGCTGCCGTCCGGTGCCAGATTACCCTGAAGAACAGCCAGTCCGCCTGTCTCGCTGTACGGATTCTCAATCGGGCGGATGACTTCCGGATTGAGGTTGACTGCATCTTTGATATTCTCTCCTACTGTCTTTCCGGTTACCGTCATACACTCTGTTTTGATGAGACCTTTTTTATTTAATTCGTTCATCACAGCATACACACCGCCTGCCTCATTGAGGTCTTCCATGTAAGTAGGACCTGCCGGTGCCAGGTGGCACAGATTCGGTGTCTTTGCACTGATTTCATTTGCAAATGGAATCTTGAAATCCATTCCGATCTCATGTGCAATTGCCGGAAGATGCAGCATACTGTTTGTAGAGCATCCCAGTGCCATATCTACGGTCAGCGCATTGATGATAGCATCCTCTGTCATGATGTCTCTCGGACGAATGTTTTTCTCCAACAGCTCCATAACCTTCATACCGGCATGTTTTGCCAGACGGATTCTCTCAGAGTAAACAGCCGGAATGGTTCCATTGCCGCGAAGGCCCATACCAAGCACCTCTGTCAGACAGTTCATACTGTTCGCAGTATACATACCGGAGCAGGAACCACAGGTCGGGCATACCTTGCATTCAAAATCATCAAGACCTTCGTCCGAAATCTTGCCTGCCGCATGGGCGCCAACCGCCTCAAACATGCTGGAAAGACTTCTCTTCTGTCCGCCCACATGACCGGCGAGCATCGGACCGCCGCTGACAAATACGGTCGGTACATTGATTCTTGCAGCTGCCATCAAAAGACCAGGTACGTT
Organism: Eubacteriales bacterium; assembly: GCA_030536755.1. Lineage (GTDB taxonomy): Bacteria > Bacillota > Clostridia > Lachnospirales > Lachnospiraceae > JALFVM01. The sequence goes on from JAUNPJ010000084.1 coordinate 4,732, forward strand.
TTTATCACAGTTTGGTACCATAACGAGCGCATCAAACTGATGTGCCATTGCCATTGCCTCTGTAGAATCTGCGATCAGATCTCTTGTTACCAGTGAATATTTCATTCCAATGTGTCCCATGGCAATTCCGTCACAGACTGCGATTGCCGGGAATACACGTGGTACGCCGCCTGCCATGGCAACGCCCATTTTTACTGCCTCTACGATTTTGTCCAGATTCATATGTCCCGGAACAATCTCATTGTAGGAGCTTACAATACCAACGAGTGGCTTGTTCATCTCTTCTTTTGTTAATCCAAGAGCGTTAAACAGGGAGCGGTGGGGTGCCTGCTGTACGCCTTTTTTTACTGCGTCACTTCTCATTTTACATCTCTTCCTTTTCTCTTTATTTTGTAAGTTAAATCTCTGCCGCGATCAGATCACCCATCTGAGCGGTGCCGACCAGAGTACATCCCTCTGACATAATATCACCGGTGCGATATCCCTTCTCCAGTACCGCAGATACGGCTGCTTCCACTGCATTTGCTTCCTCATCCATATCCAAAGAATAGCGAAGCATCATGGCTGCGGAAAGAATCGTTGCGATCGGATTGGCTTTGTTCTGCCCCGCGATATCCGGTGCAGAACCGTGACTTGGCTCATACAGACCAAACTTTGTCTCATTCAGACTTGCAGAGGATAACATTCCGATGGATCCTGTCACCATACTCGCCTCATCGGAAAGAATATCTCCAAACATGTTTTCTGTAAGGATTACATCAAACTGCTTCGGATCTTTTACCAGCTGCATTGCACAGTTGTCTACCAGCATATGCTCCAGCGTCACTTCCGGATACTCCTGTGCCACTTCCTCGACTACTTTTCTCCAGAGTCTGGAAGAATCCAGCACATTTGCCTTATCGACACTGGTCACTTTTTTGCGTCTTTTCATAGCGATATCAAAACCGCGTTTTGCAATACGGCGAATCTCATTTTCATCATATGTTAAAGTATCAATCGCTTTTTTCACGCCGTTTTCTTCGATTGTTTTTCTCTCTCCAAAATACAGTCCGCCTGTCAGCTCGCGCATGATCATCATATCGAATCCATCCCCGATGATCTCATCCCGCAATGGGCAGGCTGCCTTTAATTCTTTGTATAAATAAGCCGGTCTCAAATTGGCAAACAGATTTAATGCTTTTCGAATTCCAAGAAGACCTGCCTCCGGTCTTTTGGACGGCTCCAGTTTATACCAGGGTGAAGTTGCTGCATCTCCGCCGATGGATCCCATCAGGACTGCCTCAGATGCTTTTGCAAGAGCAATCGTCTCTTCTGTAAGAGGAACACCGTTTGCGTCAATAGATGCGCCTCCCAGAAGCAATTCTGTATATGTAAATGTATGTCCGTATTTTTCACAGACTCGATCCAGAACTTTTCTGGCTTCTCTTACTATTTCCGGTCCGATTCCATCTCCTGGAATCAGCGCTAACTTATGTTCCATGTTGTTCATCCTTTCCACGATACTGCTTTTTCCTACAATATCTCTTTAAATTCTTCCGGCTATTGAATAGCCAGGGCTATTCTACTAATAATACTCTATATCTGCCCAAATTTCAACTGGGTAAAGCGCAAAAAAATGTTTTGTATTGACAAACTCAAACAAAAGTGCAATGATAGAGCATGCATAAAACAGCTTATGAAAAAACGTACGCGAATACAAAGCGAGGAGGTATGCATTTTTTAATGCGATTATTATGAAAATCATCAAACAAATCGGGATTATTTTCAGTATCTGCTGGCTTGCACAGGTGGTAGAACAGTTCCTGCCGTTTGATTTCCCGGCAACAGTCATCGGCATGGTTCTTCTGTTTCTCTGTCTGTTCACAGGTATTCTGAAAATCGAACACATCCAGGAAAAATCTGACTTTCTGCTTTCCAACATGGCATTTTTCTTTATTCCGGCCGGTGTCAGCATGATCAACTACCTGGATATTCTAAAAGAAAATGCACTGCAGCTAGTTCTGATCTGTGTCATCACTACCATCGTGACTTTTTTTGTCACTGCCTACAGTGTACATTTTACTATGAAACTTTTGAACAAAAAGAACTCAAAACCAGGAGGTGAACAGTAATGGAGTTATTTACTTCCCCCATGTTTGGCATTGCCCTCAGCATCCTTACATTCTGGATCGGTATCAAAATACAGCAAAAGACCAAGTTGGTCATCTGCAATCCGCTGATCATTTCCATCGTGCTGTGTATCGGTATTCTGCTGCTTTTTAAGATTCCTTACGAATCCTACAACGAGGGCGGCTCCATCATCAATATGTTCCTCGGACCGGCAACCGCCTGTCTTGCAGTCTCCATCTATACCAAGCTGGAACTTCTGAAAAAGAACTGGATTCCTATTCTGGTCGGCTGTGCAGCGGGTTCTGTGTCCTCCATGGCAAGTGTTTTTCTTCTCTGCAAGCTTATGGGGCTGGACGAGTCCATGACAATGTCACTCATTCCCAAGTCAGTGACCACACCGATTGCCGTCAGCATTTCCGAGGCACACGGCGGAATCGTTCCGGTAACCGTCGTTGCCGTGATCTTCACAGGAATCCTCGGCAGCATGCTCGCCCCGACATTAATCCGGCTCTTCCGTGTAAAAGATTCGGTAACCGCCGGACTGGCCATCGGTGCATGCAGTCATGCAGTGGGAACTTCCAAAGCAATCGAAATTGGCGAGACAGAAGGCGCCATGAGCGGACTGGCCATTGGCATCTGCGGTATCCTGACTGTACTGTTTTCTCTTTTTCTATAAGTGTATGCATAAAAAGGCCATCTCCTTTGCGGAGACAGCCTTTTTATTTTTTACACATTATTCAGCAACGCCTGCATCTGCCTTCTCTACTTCTGCAATTGCAGCTTTTCTCATAGGGATACGGCAATTTTTGTTGTTGCCAAATTCAACGATTACGTCTTCATCTGTCATATCGATTACGATACCGTAGAAGCCGCTTGTTGTAACAATACTGTCACCTACAGCCATATCTGCCAGCATCGCTTTGATTCTGTTCTGCTCTTTTTTCTGAGGACGAATCATCAGAAAATACATCAGACCAATCATCACTACCAACCAGACAAGCATCATTCCACTTTCAGCGTTCATTACTATTCCTCCATTCCAAAAATGATACATTAACCCTTATCATACACAATCCCGGTTCTTTCTTCAAGTGTTTTTAGAAATTTTATTGTTACTGTTCACTCCGTTCACAGTAACATTTTATTCGCCTGCCTCAAATCCGGCAAGCCGTTCTGCCTTATACTGCGCAAACCTTCCCTCATCCAGTGCATCCCGGATTTCTTCCATCATATTGTTGTAGAAATAAAGATTGTGCAGCACGCAAAGACGCATTCCCAGCATTTCCTTTGCCTTGAGAAGATGACGGATGTATGCCCTGCTGTAATGCTGGCAGGTCGGGCAGCCGCAGCCCTCCTGAATCGGTCTGGTGTCGAGTTCGTACTTGGCGTTAAACAGATTTAATTTGCCGTGGTTGGTATATACGTGTCCATGGCGTCCATTTCTGCTTGGGTACACACAGTCAAAGAAATCTACTCCGCGATCAACCGCCTCCAGAATATTTGCCGGAGTTCCAACACCCATCAGATACGTCGGTTTGTTCTTTGGCAGATAAGGGACTACCTCATCCAGAATATGGTACATTTCCTGATGTGTCTCTCCGACTGCCAGACCTCCGATTGCATAGCCATCCAGATCCAGCTCAGAAATCGCTTTGGCGTGTTCGATACGGATATCAGGAAAAATTGCGCCCTGATTGATTCCAAACAGCATCTGCTTCTTATTGATGGTATCTTCCAGAGAATTGAGTCTTGCCATTTCCTCCTTGCAGCGAACCAGCCATCTGGTCGTTCTTGCCACGGAATCCTCCACATAGCTTCTCTCTGCCGTGCTGGATGGACACTCGTCAAATGCCATGGCAATTGTGGATGCCAGGTTGGACTGAATCTGCATACTCTGCTCCGGTCCCATAAAAATTTTTCTTCCATCTATATGAGAGTTGAAATACACACCTTCCTCTTTGATTCTGCGAAGCTTCGCCAGAGAAAACACCTGAAATCCGCCGGAATCAGTCAAAATCGGTTTGTCCCAGTTCATAAACTTATGAAGTCCGCCCATCTGCTTAATCTTTTCATCGCCCGGGCGCACGTGAAGGTGATACGTATTCGATAATTCCACCTGCGTTTTAATCTGCTGCAAATCCATCGTCGATACGGCACCTTTAATTGCAGCTACTGTTCCCACATTCATAAAGACCGGTGTCTGTATGGTCCCGTGAACCGTCTCAAACTGTGCACGTTTTGCACGTCCCTCTGTCTTAATTAATTGATACATGATTCCCTCCTGTTTTATTGTTCCTGGCCCTGAATCCCGCTGTTTCTCAGCGCAGTCTTAACACGGAAAAAGCTCGATAAAACAGGATTCTGCCTCTTAGAAGTATATACAACAAATACTATAATTTCAAGAAATAATTGTACTGATTGCCTGTTGTCATTTCAAAAATCTTGTCGTATAATGTTACGGTATTATTAATTTACTTTTTAATAGGTAGAAAGTATCTGGAAAGATACCAAACAGACAAAAGAAAGGCATTTTTTATGAACAAATACACATTAGGAATAGACATTGGTTCCACAACAGTAAAGATTGCGATACTGGACGAGAATCATACCCTGCTCTTCTCCGATTACGAACGGCATTTTGCGAATATCCAGGAAACTCTGGCCGCACTGCTTGTCAAAGCACAACAGCAACTCGGTGAGATTGCAGTAGCTCCGGTCATCACAGGATCTGGTGGTCTTGCACTTGCCAACCATATGGAAATCCCTTTTGTTCAGGAAGTTATTGCAGTATCTACATCACTTCAGGAGCTCGCTCCCCAGACAGATGTAGCCATCGAGCTTGGCGGCGAGGACGCCAAGATTATATATTTTGAAGGTGGAAACGTGGAACAGCGTATGAACGGTATCTGCGCCGGCGGTACCGGTTCTTTTATTGACCAGATGGCATCTCTTTTACAGACCGATGCTTCCGGTCTGAATGCGTATGCCAGAAATTATCAGGCATTATATCCGATTGCAGCACGCTGCGGCGTTTTTGCCAAGACAGATATTCAGCCACTGATCAACGAAGGTGCCACCAAAGAAGACCTTTCCGCTTCTATTTTTCAGGCGGTTGTCAACCAGACCATCAGCGGTCTTGCCTGCGGCAAACCAATCCGCGGTCATGTCGCCTTCCTAGGAGGTCCGCTTCACTTTATGGACCAGTTGAGAGAGGCCTTTATCCGCACATTAAAATTAGATGAGGAACACACCATCATTCCGAATAATTCTCATCTGTTTGCCGCCATCGGCTCCGCTCTGAACGCCAGCGAAGAACACCTCGTTTCTATTCAGGAGCTGATTCAATGTTTAAAACAGACCGTAAAACTGGAATTTGAGGTTGCCCGTATGGAACCGCTTTTTTCTTCTCAGGAAGATTACGACGAATTCACCCAGAGACAGAGCCAGTACCACGTAAAAACAAGTGATCTGAGTACCTATTCCGGTAATTGTTATCTTGGTATCGATGCCGGTTCCACCACCACAAAAGCGGCCCTGGTCGGTGAGGATGGCTCCCTGCTGTACTCCTTCTACAGCAACAACAACGGAAGTCCGCTCAAAACTTCGATTCGCGCAATTCAGGATATTTACAGCAAACTGCCGGAGGATGCGCACATCGTACACTCCTGCTCCACCGGATATGGAGAGGCGCTGATCAAATCTGCGCTGATGCTGGACGAGGGAGAAGTCGAGACAGTTTCTCACTATTATGCAGCAGCATTTTTTGATCCGGAGGTTGACTGTATCCTCGACATCGGCGGTCAGGACATGAAATGTATCAAGATCAAAAATCAGGTGGTTGACAGCGTACAGCTCAACGAGGCCTGCTCTTCCGGCTGCGGCTCTTTCATTGAGACCTTTGCAAAGTCTCTGAATTATACCGTCGAGGATTTTGCGAAAGCAGCCCTGTTTGCAGAGAATCCAATTGATCTTGGCACACGATGCACCGTATTTATGAACTCCAAAGTAAAACAGGCACAGAAGGAGGGTGCAGAAGTTGCTGATATCTCCGCCGGTCTTGCATACTCTGTTATCAAAAATGCACTGTATAAGGTTATCAAAGTATCCGATGCCTCAGAACTCGGCCGACACATCGTTGTACAGGGCGGTACTTTCTACAATGATGCCGTTTTAAGAAGCTTCGAGCGAATCGCCCAGTGCAAGGCGATTCGTCCTGACATTGCTGGAATCATGGGTGCTTTCGGTGCCGCACTGATTGCCAGAGAACGTTACCAGCCGGAAAAAGGAACCACGATGCTCTCCATAGAAAAGATCAATGAGCTGAAGTATTCCACCTCCATGGTAAACTGCAAAGGCTGTACGAACAGCTGCCGTCTGACCATCAACAAATTCGGCGGCGGGCGTCAGTTTGTCAGCGGAAACCGCTGTGAGCGCGGCATCGGCAAAGAGAAAAACAAAGACAAGATTCCGAACCTTTTTGAGTATAAATATAAACGTGTATTTGGCTATGAACCTTTATCTCCGGATCTTGCTGTCCGTGGTAAAGTCGGTATTCCGAGAGTCCTGAATATGTTTGAGAATTATCCATTCTGGTATACCTTCTTCACAGAACTGAAATATCAGGTGGTGCTTTCTCCTACTTCTACAAGAAAAATTTATGAACTGGGCATCGAGTCCATCCCAAGTGAATCGGAATGTTATCCGGCGAAACTGGCACACGGACATGTGACATGGCTGATCCGCCATGGCGTTGACTTTATCTTCTATCCCTGCATTCCATACGAACGTCAGGAATTTGAGGGTTCTGTCAACCACTACAACTGCCCGATCGTGACTTCCTATCCGGAAAACATCAAAAACAATGTAGACGAGATTACACAGGGACAGGTACGATTTGAAAATCCATTTTTATCCTTCGCGGATGAAGAAGTACTGACACAGGGACTGACAGAATCCTTCCCTTCCATTCCTATGACGGAAGTAAAAGCAGCTGCCCATAAAGCATGGCTCGAACTTCAAAAGGCACGCGAGGATATCTGCCGCAAAGGCGAGGAAACCATCAAATATCTCGAAGAAACAGGACGCCACGGCATTGTTTTAGCAGGTCGCCCTTACCACATTGACCCGGAGATTAACCATGGTATTCCGGAATTGATCAACAGTTATGGAATGGCAGTTCTCACAGAAGATTCTATTTCCCACCTGCAGCCACTGGAACGCCCATTGCGTGTCAATGACCAGTGGATGTATCACACCCGACTTTACGCAGCTGCCAACTATGTAAAGACAAGAGATGATCTGGATCTGATTCAGCTCAACTCCTTCGGCTGCGGTCTGGATGCGGTCACCACCGATGAGGTCTATGAGATCCTGGAGGGAAGCGGAAAAATCTATACCTGCCTGAAAATCGATGAGGTCAATAACCTGGGAGCTGCACGTATCCGTGTCCGTTCTCTGCTGGCTGCCATCCGTGTAAAAAAAGAAAAGAAGGAGGCAAGAACCATCCATCCTTCTTCCATTCGTAAGGTCAGCTTTACACAGGAGATGCGTAAAAACTACACGATTTTGTGCCCACAGATGTCACCGATCCATTTTGATATCCTGCAGGCTGCATTTTGCGCTGCCGGCTACAATCTGGAAGTACTTCCCAATGACAACAAGGAAGCGGTCGACGTAGGACTGAAGTACGTCAACAACGATGCCTGCTATCCATCCCTGATGGTCGTAGGTCAGATTATGCAGGCACTCCTGTCGGGAAAATATGATCTGAACAAGGTTGCCATCATCATGTCACAGACAGGAGGCGGCTGCCGTGCTTCCAACTACATCGGATTTATCCGCCGTGCACTGAAGAAGGCCGGAATGGAACAGATTCCAGTTATCTCCATCAACCTCAGCGGTCTCGAAAGCAATCCCGGCTTCAAGATTACGCCGACACTTGCCACAAGACTGGTATATGGAGCTGTCTTCGGTGATATCCTGATGAAATGTACCTACCGCATGAGACCTTATGAGATTGGTCCCGGCTCGACCAATGCCTTACATAAAAAATGGAAAAAACGCTGCATCCGCTTTATCAGTCAGAAGCACTGCAAATACCGTGATTTCCAACGTATATGCCGCACGATGATCCGTGATTTTGACCACATCCCGATCACCGATGAAAAGAAACCAAGAGTCGGTATCGTCGGTGAGATTCTCGTCAAATTCCTTCCGGCGGCCAACAATTATCTGGCAGAACTGCTGGAAAGCGAGGGAGCAGAAGCCGTTGTTCCTGACCTGATTGACTTCATGAACTACTGCTTCTACAATCAGAATTTCAAGGCACAGCATCTTGGCAGCAAACGTTCTTCCGCACAGCTTGGAAATCTTGGTGTGAAGCTCATCAATTTTGTCCGCAAGGCTGCTGATGCGGAATACAGAAAGAGTAAGCACTTTACCCCGTCTGCCAACATCGCAGACCTGGCGGAGATGGCTACCCCAATCGTATCCAACGGAAACCAGACGGGTGAAGGATGGTTTTTGACCGGCGAGATGCTGGAGCTGATCGACAGCGGTGTCCCGAACATCGTCTGCACGCAGCCATTTGCCTGCCTGCCAAACCACGTTGTCGGAAAAGGCGTCATCAAAGAAGTGCGCCGCAGGCATCCGGAGGCAAACATCGTGGCCATCGACTACGACCCTGGTGCCAGCGAGGTAAACCAGCTCAACCGTATTAAGCTGATGCTTTCAACTGCACAGAAGAATCTGAATAAATAAAAATCTATAACAAACAGCCCTGCCGCAGGAATTTTTCCCGCAGCAGGGCTGTAATATTTTATGTATTTTTATTTCATGAAGATCAGTTCATACTCTCTGCTTCCCAGTCCAATCTTCTCTGCGTGCTCCAGACAGGTCTTATACTCAGACTCCGGAGTAGAGTTTACAAAGTGATCGTGGTGGTCGCAGAAATGTTCGCTGTGCATGTTGTCGGATAACTGGCTGTTTGGAAGCGGCTCCTGTTTCAGACAGGCATCCACGCACGCCTGATCAAGTGCCAGCGGATCGAAGGATGCAAACATACCGATGTTTGGCAGAATCGGTGCATCGTTCTCTGCATGACAGTCACAGTTCGGGGAGACATCCACGATCAGGGAAATGTGGAAGTTCGGACGTCCGTCCACAACTGCCTTTGCATACTCTGCCATACGGCAGTTTAATTCTTTTGTTGCCGCATCGTTGGTAAAACGAATCGCATCAAAGTTGCAGGCACCAAGACATCTTCCGCAGCCCACACAATTGTCTGCATTCACCTGCATTTTCTTGTTTTCCGCATCAAATACAAGACCATTGTTTGCACACTCACGCATACATCTGCGGCATCCCTTGCAGCTTTCCTGATCAATGGTCGGTTTTCCGTTGGAATGCTGATCCTTCTTACCAGCTCTGGAGCCGCATCCCATACCGATATTTTTAATGGCACCACCGAATCCTGCCATCTCATGTCCCTTGAAATGAGACAGGCTGATGAAGACATCGCCATCCATCACGGCACGTCCGATTTTGGCTTCTTTGATATACTCTCCGCCTTCTACCGGAACACTGATGTCATCTGTACCTTTCAATCCGTCACCGATCAGAATCGGACATCCGACTGTCAGAGGGGTAAATCCATTCTGCCATGCACACTCCAGATGCTCCAGTGCATTTTTACGACTTCCCGGATACAATGTGTTACAGTCCGTCAGATATGGCTTTCCACCCATCTCTTTTACCATATCTACAACGGCTCTTGCATAATTCGGACGCAGAAATCCAAGATTTCCAAGCTCTCCAAAATGCATTTTAATTGCTACAAACTTATTATCCAGGTCCATCTGATCCATTCCTGCCGTTTTAAGCAGTCTTTTTAATTTTGTAGGAAGCCCTTCACCCAGTTTGCTTCTGAAATCGGTATAATATACTTTTGATTTTGCCATCTTTTATTCGTCCTTTCCAATCTGTTCTTTCGCCTGTATGGCATATATATCCAATTATATGGCAAGGAAATGAGAGTGTCAAGAATAGAGGACAGTCCTCAATTCCTGTTTGTAGGGTCGTATGTGCACCGCTTTTCCCGTCACCGGAACACTTTCAAACGGCAATGTTTTCGGGTCGATAACTTCCGGAGTTTTTCCACATGACCTGCACTCGCCCGGGAGGGATACCACCGCCCAGGCATGTCGATTTTCT
>JAUNPJ010000085.1 GCA_030536755.1 Eubacteriales bacterium
ATTTCTATGATGTAAGAAAAGAGGGCAGTCCTGCAGAATTTTTTCTGCTGGAACGCCCTCGTTCTCACATATCATTCAATATTATACTTCGAAGAGTAAATCTCCATAAGATGGCATTGGCCACATTTCTTTATCAACGATCATTTCCAGTTTATCAACAGGAGCTCTCAGAGCTTCCATAGCCGGTGTTACTGAGAAGTGATAGAATCTTGCCTGAGCCTCGCCCTCTTCCATGCTGACTGCCTCATCCTCGACTTTTTCCAGAGCAGCAAGTGCATCTTTTGTTTCTTTCAGAAGTGCATTTGTCTCTTTCAGAAGTTCTGTCTGAACCTCAACTTCATCAAGCCCAGCTGCCTTGATCGCAGTGATAGATGCAGCAAGAGAAGTTGCATATTTGATAACAGCCGGAATAATCTGTTTTCTCGCAATATCAATCATTGCCTTTGCTTCGATATTAATTGCTTTTGCATATGCTTCGTATTTTACTTCCACACGAGATTCCAGCTCTGCTCTTGTAAATACGCCAAACTCTTCAAACATGTTGACTGCTTTATCTGTTACCAGTGCAGGAATTGCTTCTACCATGGACTTGATGTTTGGAAGTCCTCTTCTCTCAGCCTCAGCTACCCACTCATCAGAGTATCCATTGCCGTTGAAGATAATTCTCTGATGTTCTGCACAGTTTGTTTTAATGATATCATGAAGTGCCAGATCAAAGTCTTCTGCTGCTTCCAGTTTGTCACATGCCTCTTTGAAAGCCTCTGCCACGATTGTGTTCAGCACTACGTTTGGTCCTGCAATAGAGTCTCTGGATCCAACCATACGGAACTCGAATTTATTTCCTGTAAATGCAAATGGTGATGTTCTGTTACGGTCTGTCGCATCTTTTGCAAGATCCGGAAGAGTCTTAACACCAGTCTCCAGCTTGCCGCCCTTCTTACTTGTTGTAGCAGTACCTGTGCTAATCAGCTGCTCTACCACATCCTCTAACTGCTCGCCGAGGAAGATGGAGATGATTGCCGGCGGTGCCTCGTTTGCTCCAAGTCTGTGATCATTACCCGGATCTGCTGCAGACTCACGAAGAAGATCTGCATGCTCATCGACTGCTTTCAGGATACAGCTTAATACCAGTAAGAACTGCATGTTCTCATGCGGTGTCTTTCCTGGCTCAAGCAGATTGATTCCGTCGTCACTTGTCAGTGACCAGTTGTTGTGTTTACCGGAACCATTGACACCTGCGAACGGTTTCTCATGAAGCAGACATTTCATACCATGCTGGCAGGCAACTCTTTTCAGAGTCTGCATAATCAGCTGGTTGTGGTCAACTGCAATGTTTGCCTCTGCGTAGATCGGAGCCAGCTCATGCTGTGCAGGAGCAACTTCGTTGTGCTGTGTCTTTGCAGATACACCTAATTTCCAAAGCTGCTCGTTTACATCCTTCATGAATCCTGCGATTCTCTGACGGATGGTACCGAAATAATGGTCATCCAGCTCCTGTCCTTTTGGAGGCATTGCTCCGAATAATGTACGACCTGTATAAATCAAATCTTTTCTCTGTAAGAACTTCTCCGCGTCAACCAGGAAGTATTCCTGCTCAGGTCCTACGGAAGGAGTTACTTTCTTGGAAGTTGTATTTCCAAATAATCTCAGGAGACGAAGTGCCTGCTGGTTGATAGCTTCCATAGATCTCAGCAGCGGAGTCTTCTGGTCAAGTGCCTCACCTTTGTAAGAACAGAACGCTGTCGGAATACAAAGAATTGCGCCTGCAGCATCGTGTCTTACGAACGCCGGTGATGTACAATCCCATGCTGTATATCCTCTTGCCTCGAATGTTGCGCGAAGACCTCCTGACGGGAAGGAAGATGCATCCGGCTCACCTTTGATCAGCTCTTTACCGGAGAAAGACATCAGCACCTTTCCATTTGGCATCGGAGCTGTAATAAATGAATCATGTTTCTCAGCAGTTACACCTGTCAGAGGCTGGAACCAGTGTGTATAATGAGTAGCTCCCTTCTCAATTGCCCATTCTTTCATTTCATGAGCAATGACATCTGCTACTTCCAGGCTAAGTTCTTTGCCTTCTTCAATTGTCTTTTTTAACTCTTTGTAAGTTTTTTTCGGCAGACGCTGCTGCATAACAGAATCGTTAAAAACGTCTTCGCCAAAAATCTCTGCTACATTTACATAATCGCTCATATCTTATCTTTTTCCTTTCATTTATTTTGCCGTGAGCTGCTTCTCGTATGTCCCCCAAAAGTAGAAAAAGGCATTCCACCTACTGTGGAACGCCTTTGTTCACTCACGTTTCTGGAATCGCAATTCCAAATCTGATGTTAGGATAACCTATCTCTTTTGAAATTGCAAGTGTTTTAGGCGTATTTCTAAAAATTCTATTAAATTACGAAAGTTTATATGAATTTTTTCATATTTTCGTTGATTTTCACAATAATTATTTTTCATCCCTCTCTAAAAATATTTTGAGGGCTTTATGCATATTTACAATATTAACTTTTTTCTGTTTACCGCCAAATTCTCCGTCCAACGTCCAGGGAATCGCCTCATCTGAGGAAAAAGAAATCTCACTGGCCTTCACTGAATAGATCAGATCTGAATTGTCCTCCGCTGTCAGAAGCGCTCCGACAATTTCCTGAAGTTCCAGCGGATTCTTGGGCTTGCGTATCAGCGTCACTTCAAAAAGTCCATCGTTCATATCGACATTTTTCCCGGTCAAATGCTTAAAACCGCCTACTGATCTGGAATTTGTCACCATGCCGTAAATAAACTCACCTTCCCAGGATTCCTCTCCGCAGTGAATGGTCATCTTGTAGGATTTGATATCAAACAGGCGTTTTACGCCTTCCAGCAGATACGCCACATGTCCCAGAATGTTTTTCAGATCCTGATCTGTCTCATAGGACACATCGGTAAACAGTCCGAACGCTGCGATATAGGTAAATACGCCATTGTTGAATTTTCCGATATCACATCCATAAAGCTTTCCTCTGTCTACCAGAGATGCTGCCTGCACAATATCCTTCGGCATAAAAAGACTGTTGGCAAAATCATTCGTACTGCCTGCCGGAATATAACAGACAGGCACCGAATAATTGGCAGCCACCATACCGGTCACCACCTCATCCAGCGTGCCGTCACCGCCGCTGCAGGCGACAACATCTACCTCTTCGACAGTCTCCCGGACCTTTTCATAAGCATCTCTTGCCCGCTGTGTCGGATGAATGATGACTTCATAGCCACTCTTCACAAACACATCCACCACTTCCGAAAGTCTGGCATTGATCGCCCCTTTTCCCGACCTCGGATTGTATACAAATAGCATCCTTTTCTTCATGTGCGGTCAATTCCTCCTAACCTTCTACAATCAGGTATTTTCCATCCGGAAGAGCAAACACCTCACTGGCATCCTCCAGTTCATCCAGTGACATGTTGTCTACATCTGCTCCATTTTCTTCAAAATATGCCTTGACTTCCTCCAGGCTGTCCACTACAACAGCCATACAATCTTCCAGAAAGGCTTCCGCCTCCTCCAGGCTTTCCGCTACCGGTTCATCAAACAGCTGCGCCTGATTTCTCAAAAAAGTCTCCAGATACTCTTCCTTGAATTCATCCATTTTTTCTTTCCTCCCATACTCCGTTTTGTTCGATTAATTGCTCCAAAACCGTTTCCACTCTGTCCGTCAGAAAACGGGCAGCAGCCTGTACTCCCGGCTTTGCAGTCCTCATGGCATAACTATACCCTACATTCTGCAGCATTTCAATATCATTATATTCATCTCCGAACGCCATGCACTCATCTGGAGAAATATCCAGCCTTTTTAACAGTTCTTCCAGCGCTTTTCCCTTGTTTGCCCCAACAGGCGTAAAATCCAGCCACTCAAAACCGGATGTCACCGCAGTCGCTCTCCCCCGGAACGTATCTCTCCAGTATTCCTGGGTAGCATCGATTCCTTCCTTCTCATATACCGAAATCTTAAAAGGCGCCTCCCGCAAAGTAAAGATATCATCCACAACGGTCACATTATTGACAACTACCTCCTGAAGCAGATGGCGAAATGCATCTGTTTTTGGTTTGATATAGGAAGTATCCTCCCCGGACACCAAAACCTCTGCTGTATCCTTCTCCACAATCTTATGAATGATTTCCAGCGCCAATGCCTCATCCATCTTTGCTTTGTACAAAGTTTCTTTCTTTTTTCTCACGAGACATCCATTTTCACATATGTAAGCAATCTCATCCTGTACAGGGCCAAACAGGCGATACAGATTCGGATACTGTCTGCCGCTTGCCGCTACAAACAGGATTCCCATATCAGTCAGCCTGCGTATCAGCGGAAACAATCGTTCCTGAAGTTTCTGGCTTCCATCCTGTATCAAAGTCCCATCCACATCACTGGCAATTAACTTAATCATTGATCTCCTCCTGTATTTTCAGCAGATCCTGTGGCCTGTCCGCCAGAAAATCCGCACCATTCTCAATCAGCTCACTGCGCGGCCGAAATCCCCAGGTCACGCCAACTTTCGGCATCCCCGCAGCAATCGCCGTTTTCATATCCGTGTTTGTGTCTCCCACGTACAGACATTCTTTTGGAAGAACGCCCCAGCACTGGGCAATGCGAAACGCGCCCGCAGGATCCGGCTTTTTGGGAACGCCTTCCTCCTGCCCCTGAATCTGATCAAAGCAATCTTTTCCAAAAACAGCCTGTACCACCTCGACAGCCTGCAGATGTGGTTTGTTCGAAAGAACGGCTATTTTAATTCCGCTCTTTCTGAATCGTTCCAATGTTTCTACCATGCCATCATAAGGCTTCACATGGTACAACGGATTTTTCCCGAAAATCTCTCTGGCTTTTTTGATTGCCGCATCCAAATGCTCCAATCGTACATCCCCTGCATCCAGCAGTGCTCTCTCCACCGCCTTATTCATACCGTCTCCCGCAAAAAAATTGAATTTTTCCACAGGTCTTTCCTCAAATCCCTCTGAGACAATGGCCTGATTGACTGCATTGGCAATGGACTCTACCGTATCTGCGAGTGTTCCATCCAGGTCAAAAATGCATCCTTTTATCATACGTGCCTCCCAAATCATCTTTATCCATCTTTCGGAAATAGTATACACTGCCTCTGGGATTCCTGCAATACGGCTTTTCCCTTCCATTGACAGCTTTTTTTGCGCATGCTACACTATAGCAGTCCCATAAAACACACCAAAATTCCAAACAGATCAAAGGAGAACAATCATGAACCATACAAAAATTCTTTTTCTGGATCTGGATGATACACTACTAAACTCCAGAAAGGAAATCACTCCAAAAAATGCCGCAGCAATCGAAACTGCTTTAAAAAATGGACACCGTATTGTCATCAATTCAGGCAGACCGTTGATGGCCATTACAGCACAGATTGACGCCCTGAATCTGAACAAAAAAGGTTGTTACGCCATTGCGTACAACGGCGGCGTGATTTACGACAGCTTCGCAAAGCAGGTCATCTGCCAGCGTACCCTGTCTATTCCGGATGTACAGCATATTTTTGCCGAGGCCGAAAAATACGGCCTGTACTGTCAGACCTACAGCAGTACCCATCTGATCACCAACCAGGACGCTCCAGAACTTCACGCCTACATTTCCCGCTTCCATCTTCCTTATCTCATAGACCCTCACTGTCCGGGCAATCTTACGGAAGAACCTGTAAAGGCGCTCGTCATCGGAGACGAGTCCCGTGAGAAATCTCTGGCCTACCGTGCCCATATGGAAGAATGGAGCAAAGGACGTATCTCCATTTTCTACTCCAATCAACTGTATCTGGAGCATGTAGCCACCGGTGTATCCAAAGGCGCTGCGATTGAGTGGCTGTGCGGTCATCTGAATATCCCCCTGGAATGTACCATTGCCGCCGGAGATGCCGAGAATGATATCCCGATGCTAACGACCGCTCATATAGGAGCCGCTGTTGCCAATGCCGCCGAATCCGTCAAGTCTGTTGCCGACTATGTCACAGAACATGACTGCAATCACGATGCAGTTGCGGAAATTATCGAAAAATTTATTTTATAAATCTTCTTTTAATTTCTGCTGATAATGATTATAATAAAACTATCGTATCTGTTCAGTACCCTCACAGATACGAGCCAAAATCCATGAAAAATCATCTTTGATGATGGGATTTTGGCTTGTATGTCTCGGGATTTTCATGCAAAATGCATGAAAACACCTCGCGGGATATTACCTGCTGAACAGTTACAAATTATCATGATACGAAGGGAGCTGACAGTATGTCAAAAGGAAGTAAATTGTTTGGACTGGCTGCCCTAGGTGCTGCCGCCGGTGCCGCTGCCTATTACTTAAAAAACAACCAGAAAGCCACACAGCGACTGGAGGAAGAGTTTGATGATTTCATTGACGGCTGCGAGGACAGCATTGAAAAATGTAAAAGCAAGATTCCTCCACAGGCCAAAAAATATGCAGATGTTGCAGCAGAGACAGCCGGAGATGTAAAATACATTGCTTTAGACACTGCCAAAAAAGTAAAAAAAGTGGCAGAAGATACCGCAAGAAAAGTACGCGATGTCAGAGACAACGAAGAGGAAGATATTTTCGAAGAATGTCTCGACCATGCAGAGGATATTGTAGAAGATATCAAAGAACGTGCTTCCGAGACAGCAGCAGACATTGAAGAAGACGTGAAGGAAGCAGTCGAAGAAGTTTTGGAAGATGAAGAAAAGGAAGTTCCCGAAGAGGCTTTTGCTGAAGAAGAGGAGAAAACAGAATAATTTCTTACACAATAAGACCGCCGGCATCATCCGGCGGTCTTATTATGTAAAGATTACGCTTCTTCTTTAATTTCGAGTACGTTCATTGGACAAGCTTTTGCACAGATACCACATGCGATACATTTGCTTGCGGTAGGAGCCTCTTCGTCTTTTACCATCAGGCCAAATGGACATGCCTCAGCACATTTGCCACATCCTGTACACAGCTTTTTGTTTACCATGTAAACGCCTTTTGCATTCTGTTTGATTGCTCCGGCTTCACATGCTTCTGCACATTTACCACACTGTGGACATGCAAGAACCTTTGGAGAACCATCTTTCTTTGCGCCAATCTGGATTGCAGATACTGTTACATCCTCTCTTTTGTAATATGCTGCGGAACATGCATGCATACACTGGTAACAAGCCATACAATCGTCTTTTCTTACTGCAACAAGTTTCTTCATACAAAACCTCCCGAATTCATTTTTGTTGACATTCTTACTGATAAAAAATATTATAAAGCAAAATCGGGCAGGATTCAACTAATTTTGTCAATTTTTTGTCATTTTATTGTAAATTTTGACAAATCAACAGAATTTTATGCCTTTGGAAGTTTAAAGGAACTCTTCAGAGACACAATTCTGTTGAAGACCGGTGCGCCCTCTTTCGAATCATGGGAATCTGCACAGAAGAAACCATTTCTCACAAACTGGAAACTGTCATATGGTTTTGCCTCTGCCAGAGCAGGTTCCACATAACAGTTCTTCAATACGGTCAGAGAATTCGGATTCAGATTCAAAGAACCATCCTCATTGTATACACCTTTTGCCTCATCAATGATATTTTCATACAGGCGAACTTCTACCGGCACAGCCTTCGCTGCAGATACCCAGTGAATCGTACCTTTGACCTTTCTTCCGTCCGGAGCATTTCCACCCTTGGTTGCAGGATCATACGTGCAGTGCACGGTATGTACCACACCATTTTCGTCCGCTTCATAACCGGTACAGGTTACAAAATAAGCATTCATCAGACGTACCTCTGTTCCGACAAAGAGACGTTTGTATTTTTTCGGAGGTTCCACCATAAAGTCCTCACGCTCAATATACAACTCTTTGCCAAACGGAATCTGGCGGCTTCCCAGCGCCTCATTTTCCATATTGTTGGCAGCTTCGAGATATTCCACATCGTCGCCCGGATAATTGTCAATCACCAGCTTGATTGGATCGAGAATCGCCATCATACGAGGTCTCTTCAGCTTCAGATCCTCACGGATGCAGTACTCCAGCATTGCATAGTCTACGGAGCTGTTTGCCTTGGATACACCGCACAGTTCTACAAACATCTTGATGGATTCCGGTGTAAAGCCTCTTCTTCTGAGTGCAGCGATGGATACCAGTCTCGGATCATCCCATCCGTCTACAATGCCTTCCTCAACCAGTTTTTTGATGTATCTTTTTCCTGTTACTACGTTCGTCAGGTATAATTTTGCAAACTCAATCTGTTTTGGCGGATGCTCAAATCCCACTTCGCGCACAACCCAGTCATACAGCGGACGATGATCTTCAAATTCCAGTGTACAGATGGAATGGGTAACTCCCTCAAACGCATCCTCCAGAGGATGTGCAAAATCGTACATTGGATAAATGCACCACTTGTCTCCTGTTCTGTGATGGTGCATATGAGCAACACGATAAATAACCGGATCACGCATATTCATATTCGGAGATGCCATATCAATTTTTGCACGAAGCACTTTGGCTCCATCTTCCACTTCTCCGTTTTTCATCGCTTCAAATAATTGAAGATTCTCTTCTACGCTTCTGCTGCGGTATGGACTTTCCTTTCCAGGCTCTGTCAGTGTTCCGCGATACTCACGAATCTGTTCTGCACTCAGATCACAGACATATGCCTTTCCTTTCTTGATCAGCCCAACTGCAGCCTCATACATTCTGTCAAAATAGTCCGAAGCAAAATAAAGATGATCTCCCCAGTCTGCTCCCAGCCACTGAATATCTGCTTTGATGGATTCCACAAATTCCACTTTTTCTTTGGTCGGATTTGTATCATCAAAACGCATGTTAAACTGTCCATGATACTGTTGCGCCAATCCATAATTCAACAGTATGGATTTGGCATGTCCGATATGGAGATATCCATTTGGTTCCGGAGGAAAACGTGTACAAATCTGCTCGTATTTTCCCTCCTGTAAATCTTTGTCAATAATCTGCTCTATAAAATTCCTGGAAACAGTCTCATTTTCCATGATTTCCCCTCCTGCAATTTTTTATGTGTTTTTTATCATAGCATAAATCTGCCTGTTTTAAAAGGATTTTTATTTCATTTGAAGCCGAAACGAAGAAGCACTGGATACCGCCGTCTTGTACGTCTGATCCTTTACCCGATAACTGGCAACGACATACACATAATAAGTAGTCTCCATGTTCAGTTTCTTCAAAGTCGCCTGCGGTGTTTTCACTTTTGCCGCTTTCCGGTAGGTTCCGCCTCTTTTTTCAGAAAGATATACTGTATAATCCACACCGTTTTCTACCGCATTCCAGCTTACCCGGACACTATTTTTACTGTTCCATTGAAATTTCAGCTTCGGCTGCTGACAGATATATTCTGTCCGGTAAGTTCCATACACGTTGCGGGTGATACCTGTATACGGATTCTCAGCTTTGTAAAATGCACGAATTCGAAAACGATAAACTCTGCTGTTTTGGATATCGTTTAACTGAATGCTGGTCTGATCTGCTGCTGTTTTTTTGGAAAATATCCTCTCATTGCTGCTGTCATAGAGTTCCAACTGATATCCGTCTATGTTTTCAATCCTTTTCCAGTAAATGGTGTATTTTCTGGAAGAAGCCATTCCTTTCTGCGCGGTGATACGGACCTTCTGCGGCGGTTCGTTCCATGACTCATTCTCCTGTGCATAGACAGTCATGCACATTCCAAGCAGAAGCATCAGACTGATGCACAGCCAGAGTACTGCTTTTTTCTTTCTCTTCATATTCCTCCCAATCACCTGCCTCGCCTTATTTTTCATCATTATAGCATATTCTATAAAAAAAGGATAGTTTCTTCCCGAAACTATCCCTCTCTTCTCCGTTCAGTCTGATTCTTCCTGTATAGACAGACGTTTTAAAATTCCCTGATAAATAAACTCCTTCATGGCTTCTTTTTCCACACGCTGCTCCTGCTCCAGAGACAGATACAGAAAGTACTCCACATAGGCAGAAATGAGTATAAGCTCAATCAGACTCTGAGACCTGTTTTCGTCCCAGATTTCTTCCCGAATGGCAGCCTCAATTTGCAGATTTATAACCATATGCAGCCCACATGCAGCATCTTCGTTTTTATGAAATGCTTTTATAATAGGACTGCTGACATCCCTTGAAAACACACTCGCCTTAAAAAACTGAATTCCGCTGTCTCTATATTTTAAATTACTTTCAATCCAGGAAAAGGTCTTCATGATCTTTTCCCGAAATAATTCTATCTCTTCGTTGAGTTGATACAGCGAATCCGTCTGCTTTTTCATATTGTATTTCATGGCATTGGCAATGATTTCTTCCTTGCTTTCAAAATATTCATACGCGGTGCCCTTACCGATTCCTGCTCGCTCGGTAATATCCGATACTTTGATGGAGTTGATATCTTTTCCCTCATCCAGCAGAAGAATCACTGCCTGATACATTTTTTCTATTTTATCCCTCGATGACTGGGATAGATTCTTCTGTTTCTTCATCTTTTAATCTCTCCTCGTCTCTTCGATAGTTCTTACGATTCAGTATATCATAAACACATGGAACGACAAACAATGTCAAAAGTGTACCGTAGAGAAGTCCTCCAATCGTAACAACTGCCATCGGCTGAATCATATCAGCGCCCATTCCCATTCCCAGCGCCAGAGTGGACAGGCCGAGAATCGTAGTCAGCGCCGTCATAATGATCGGGCGAAGTCTCGTTCTTCCGGCTTCCACGATAGCATCCTTTTTCTCCATACCGTTCTGCCGAAGCTGATTGATATAGTCTACCAGAACAATACCATTGTTTACGATTATACCGGAAAGCATGATAAATCCGATCATGGCAATGACACTGACCTCCATATCCGCAGCGATCAACGCCAGAAAACCTCCCGTAAACGCCAGCGGAATCGTAAACATAACGATAAACGGTGACAGCAGCGACTGGAACTGCGCAACCATGATCAGATACATGAAGACAACCGCCAGAATCAGCATGAGAACCAGCTGTCCCATCGCCTCATTGATCGTCTCATCCTCCCCCTTCATTTCCATGGTATAACCATCCGGAAGTTCGAAATCTTTCAGTGCCTTTTCCACATCATCACTGACAAGTCCAATGTTATAGCCCGTCTCAAGCTCTGCCGTAACATTCATATAACGGGACTGAGCATCTCTGCTGATGGACTGCGGGCTGACTGCATTCTCAAAGGAAGCAATCTTACTGAGTTTCACCTTTTTCTCCTTGCCTTCCTTATCTGTATAGGTAAGCTTCATATCATTGATCTGGTTTCTGGTCAGTTCTTCATCTTTATCGGATTTTACGTATACGTCATAATCCTTGGATGCTGTAGAAAGCGTGGTTGCCGAGGATGCTTCTTTCAGGTGCTCATTCACAGTCTGAAATACCTGTGCAACCGTCAGACCGTATTCCATTGCTTTCTCTTTGTCCACTACAATGCGATACTCCTGATCCGTATCTTCCATGCCATCGAATACATTTATGGTTCCCGGTACATCCTCTACGATTTTTCCAACCTTCTGGGCAAGCTCCTGCAGCTTATCAAGTTCTTTTCCCTTGATCTGAACGGTAATGCCGCTTCCGCCCAGAGCACTCATATCCATACTGGAAGTCTCTACCTGCACTTCGCACGGAATGTCTTTTGTTCTTTTGAGAATTTCTTTTTCAAATGCTTCATTGCTCAGTTTTCGGTCTTCCTTCAGTACAAGATACATGGACACGGAATCGGAAGATCCTCCCATCATGGATGACATGCCGCCTCCACCTGCCATGGCACCGATACTTTCCAGATCTTCCATGTCCTGAATAGCTGCAATGACCTGATCGGAAGCCTTCGTCAGATCTTCAAACGTCTTGTCTTTGTCCACACTGACGGTCATGCTGACCTGTGTACTCTCCATCTCCGGCATAAATGCAGTTCCCTTGGCAAAAGCAGCTTTCATGGAAATCACCAGGAATGCCACTGCTCCAAGCAGAACAATCGGTTTGATTTTCAGAGCTTTTCTCAGTATCTTTGCATAGACATTCTGAATTTTATCAAACAGCGGTGTTTTTTTGTATTTTACTTTTTTCAAAAGTCCCGTTGACATCATCGGAACAAGCGTCAATGCAACCACAAGACTGGCCAGCAGAGAGTATGCAATCGTCAGTCCCATATCCACAAACAGCTGCCTTGTGATTCCCTCCGTAAATACGATCGGCGCAAATACACATACTGTCGTCAATGTAGATGCCGCAATGGCTCCTGCCACCTGTTTTGCGCCATCGACAGCTGCTTTTCGTGATGGAATTCCCTCATTTCTCATACGATAAATATTCTCAATTACTACGATGGAGTTGTCGACCAGCATACCAATTCCAAGCGCAAGACCGGACAGGGAAATGATATTCAAACTTATCCCAGAAAAATACATCAACACCACTGCCGCCACCACACTCAGCGGAATCGAGCAGGCAATCACAAACGTCGGACGAATATCCTTCAAAAACAGGAACAAAATCAAAATCGCCAAAACTGCTCCTGAAAGCATATTGTCAATTACAGAGTTGACAACCAGGTCAATATAAATCCCCTGATCCATCAAAATGGATACACCAAGATCAGAATTCTCCTCCTTCAGACGGTCAAATCGTTCCTTGATTTTATCTGACACATCTCCTGTGGAATATCCTGTCTGCTTTTCAATCGCCATCAGAACACCTGGATTTCCATTGAGAATCGCATAAACTTCCGAGGAATCATCATGTACTGCCACGTCTGCCACATCCGAAAGCCGAATGGGGGCGAGTCCGTCGATTCCCAGATCAAGGATCACAAGATCCTGCAGTTTGTCCACTTCCTGCAGTTTGTCACCTACACGCACCAGATAATCGGTTCCCTCTTCTGTCACATACCCTGCCGGCATGGAGAAATTTTCTGCGGAAAGAATGCCTTTCACCATATCAGAAGTCAGGATATTATTGAGATTCGTTTTGTCAAGTGCCTGCTCTTTTGCATCTTCCAGCTGTTCTTTTCCGGAATCCAGCTGTTTCTGGGCCTCCTCCAGCTGAGAAGCGGCAGAATCAAGATTGGCGCCTGCAATACTCATCTCCACAGAGGCAAGAATCTGCTGTGTATTCAACTCTTCTATTCCCGTGTAGATCTGCTCCTGTCCCGTCTCGGTCTGTGCCTGTGCCACCTGTAATTTGGCTTTTCCTTCATCCAGCTGCTCCTGTCCCTCTTTCAGCTTTTCTTTCGCCGCATCAATCTGTGCAAGCCCGTTTTCTACTTCTTCAATCTGACCTTCCACTGTCACAAGTGCAGTTTCGGCATCCGCTGCCCCAAAAGCCTCCAACAGAGTATTTAACGTTCCCTGCGTTTCCTCAATCTTGCCATCAAGTTCTGTGATTCCCTGTGTAATTGCCTCCTGGCTTTGCTGCATCTGTGCAAGCTGAGCCTTCAGTTCTTCGTTTTCCGGGTCATACAAAAGTCCCTGCTGAATCTGGTCCATTCCAGCCTGTATCTGCGCAAGCTGTCCCTCCAACTCTGTTTTCTTTTCCTGCATCGTAGAAATGGCTGTCGGCAGCTGCTCCAGAGCAGATTTGCTCTGCTTAAGTTTTTCCAGCCCGGACTGCGCTTCCTCTTCTTTTTTCTCCAAATCTTTCTTTCCATTGTCCAGTTCTGTCTGTTTCTCTTCCAGAACTTTCAGGTTTTCTTCAATCTCCTTCTTTCCTTCCAGAATCTTTACCTGACCCTCATTCAGCTTGGAAGCTCCCTGCCCCATCTGAGATGCCGCCTCTTCTTTGCCGCTTTCCAACTGTTCTTTTCCATCTTCCAGCTCTTTTTTGCCATCATCCAGTTCCTGCTGGGCATCTTCCAGATCCTGTTCTTTTTCCTCAAAAGTGCCAAGCAGCGCATCTTTGACTTTCTGGTTGGTCTGATCCAGCTTTTCCTGCTGAATCAGCACATCCACACTTTCTGTGATATTTCCTGTTGTGGATACGCTGGCAACTCCGGCAATGCTCTCGATGTCTGGTTCAATCTCATTGGTCACATAATCGGTCACCTCTGTACTTTTCATGTTTTTGACTTCTACTGCTGCGACCATGACCGGCATCATATCCGGATTCATTTTCATAATGACTGGTTTTCCTACCGAATCATCCCAGAAAGAACTGATCTGATCCAGATTTTCTCTCATCTCTATGGTTGCAGAATCCATATTTGCAGTCTCTGCAAACTCTAAAATGACAAGAGACATATTTTCTCTGGATACGGAGCTGACATTCTCAATGTTGCTGACAGTCGCCATAGACTGCTCCACCGGCTTTGTCACAACGGTCTCCACTGTCTCCGGATTCGCTCCCGGGTATGTAGTCATAACAACGGCATACGGCAGATTCATGCTGGGCAAAAGATCTGTGTTCATCTTTGTAAAAGATACCACGCCCAAAATGATCACCAATACTACCGCCACAACAACCGTATATGGCTTCTTTACACTATAACGCGATAACATAGTCTCCTCCTTGCTGCAATTTTCTGTATGTTACACTTTCCGACCGGCTGGTCGGTTTTATGGTAAAATTATACGCCGCACATACAGGGTTGTCAACAGAATCCTTCCGCTGTCTTTCCTCAAATTCCTGTTTGTCGGGCTGGTCGTATGTGCACCACTTTCCTGGTCAACGGAACACTTTTAAACGGCAGGGTTTGGCTTGGGGCTTCCGAACAGCCATTTGCACAGGGGAGACTTTCCGCATCAAGTGCGATCTCTCCGCTTGTGCAGGCAACCTGTTGATTTTCTTGTTTGGCTGCGCCGCTTATGGATTGCTTTTCAAACGAACTCGCGCTTTGCGCTCAAACAGTGTTTTCAAAGCAATCGCTATGCTCGCCAAGCCTGCGAAAA
>JAUNPJ010000010.1 GCA_030536755.1 Eubacteriales bacterium
ACCCCTTCAATACCGAGTCATATCCATACATGGGGCAGTGGTGAAGTAACAAAATTGGCAACTTGTACAGAATCTGGATGGATAACTTATACCTGTACAAGTTGTGGGATGAAGAGTGTAGAGGCTATTTCAGCAACAAATCATGTTGGTGAAAAGGAGATAAGAGATGCTAAACCAGCTACATGTAAAGCCGAGGGCTATACGGGAGATACTTACTGTAAAGATTGTGGTACATTGCTTGAAAATGGTACTTTATTAGAAAAAATCAAAGAACATACTTGGAGTAAATGGAATACAACCTCAAGTGCAACTGTATTTGCTCCGAAGATGCAAAAGCGTACATGTTTGATATGCGACATCTCAGATGTAAGATTAATAGGCGAAAAACTAACATCTAAAATTACTTTATCAGCTAAAAGTTTAAAATTAAAAGTAGGGCAGTCAACAAAAGCTTTAAAGGTATCTAAAATGGCAAATGGTGATTACGTGACTTCTGTAGAGTCAAGTGATACAAAAATTTTGAAAGTAACTAAGTTTACTAAGAGTGGCTCTATTACTTTGAAAGCTCAGAAAAAATCTGGTAAAGTGAAATTGAATATTAATTTAGCTGGGGGTGCGAAAAAGTCTATTTATGTAACGGTACAGAAAGATACTGTTAGAACGGCAAAAATTTCTGGATTACCAAAGAAACTGATACTAGAAAAAGGAGAAAAGAAGGTTTTAAAGCCGCTTATTGCGCCGATTACTTCACAGGAAAAAATAACATATGCTGCTTCGAATCAAAAGGTTGCGACAATTTCTAGCAAAGGTGTAATTACAGCAAAGAAAAAAGGAACAACCAAAATTACAGTAAAGTCAGGAAAAAAAATGCATATTATAGAAGTGACAGTCCTGTGAATTAACTATCTTAAAAGGAAAAATTATGATTTCACAATTTGATAAAAAGTTAGAAGATGTTTTAAAACCCTTTGACTAAGTAATGTATAATGACTCCAATTATTTCACGGAAACTGATTTATCGGTCTTGTGTTTCAGTTTGGAGAAATAATCGGATGGTTTATCATTTTGACTATATCAAATAACGTATATGGCGAACAAAAGATTCTAAACTGGATTTTATGGTACATTGGAGTAATATAGAAACTGAATTTGGATATTGAGAGTAATAGTTGCAAATATAAATCTATACGATTAATGTATTTTATAGTTTTTAATAAAGCCAAAAGTGATATACCAAATTAATATTGTAAGAAAACAGGAAAGGTTAATTCTCTTTCCTGTTTTTTATTGCAGATATATAAGATAAGACAAATAATTATGTAGTAAAGAAGGGTAACCCAGGCACCTTCGGTACCCTTCTTTACTACATAATTTGTGAACTTCCAGGAAAAAGTAACACTCAAAATCTGAAGAGAATGGAAATACCTTGAAAATCCGGTGTTTTTTGGTAAAAAGCCTTGAAAAATCTCTCTTTAAGGGGTATAATATTGAGTGTAAAATAACACTCAATATTAAAAGGGGAAATTACCATGTATCTGGATTTTGAGGTAGAAATTCCAAACGTACCCGGAAAGATAAATTATGTCAAAAAAGGGAGTACAACTTACGTTAGATATGTACTTGGAAGGGTGTATCACCCAGAAAAAAAATACAATATTCCGGATCAGAGAATTATAGGGAAAAGGTCAGAAAAGAACCCAGACCGAATGATACCGAATGAGAATTTTATAAAGTATTTTGGAGACAGGGAAGTACCGGAACGAAAAGCTGATCAATCAAGAAGCAGCTGTCTTCGTATTGGCACTTTTCTTGTAATCCAAAAGATCATAGATGAATATAAACTGCCAGAAATACTGGAAAGGTACATGGGAAAGAAAGAAACAGGATTGTTTTTGGATCTTGCAGCTTATTCGATCATCAGCGAAAATAATGCTGCACAGTACTATCCTTTTTATGCTTACAATCATCCGCTTTTTACACAACAGATGCATATATACAGTGATTCCAGGATTTCAGATTTTCTTGAGTCAGTTACGGATGATCAGAGGATAGGATTTGTAAATGAATGGA
The DNA here is from genome assembly GCA_030536755.1 of Eubacteriales bacterium. GTDB lineage: Bacteria > Bacillota > Clostridia > Lachnospirales > Lachnospiraceae > JALFVM01. The sequence continues at coordinate 2,071 of JAUNPJ010000010.1, forward strand.
ATGAATCCAGGGATCATAGGGAAAAAATATATATTTCATATGATTCGACAAACAAAAACTGTCAGGCAGGAGATTTGGAATTCGTTGAATATGGATACCCAAAAGATAACAAAGGATTACCGGTTTTTAATTACTCTGTGGCATATGATACCAGGAATAGAGAACCATTATTTTATGAACAGTATCCGGGAAGTATCGTGGATGTTTCCCAGCTTCAGTTCATGCTGAAAAAGGCAGAAGGATACGGATATAAGAAAGTAGGATTTATTCTGGACAGGGGATATTTTTGTAAAGAAAATATCCAGTATATGGACGAATGCGGATATGATTTTGTGATCATGGTCAAGGGAATGAGAAGTTTGGTGAGACAGTTGATTTTTGAGGTCAGGGGAGAATTTGAGAACATTCGTGAATACAATATACGGAAATACAAGACATTTGGAAAGACAATAAAAAGAAAACTCTATATATCAGATGAAAAAGAGAGGTATTTTCACATCTATTATTCGGATCAAAAAGCGTGTGCAGAACACGAACAGGTTGAAGAAAAAATAGACCGGATGACCAAATATCTAAACAGTCTGAACGGAGAAAAAGTCACCATAGGAGAAGGATATAAGAAGTATTTTCATTTGGAAATATATGAGGATGACGGAACATTTATATGTGCCAGAGAGAAGTCGGAAGTGATCCAGGAGGAGATCGATCTGTGTGGATATTTTGTGATTGTAACCTCAAAGCAGATGACAGCAAAAGAAGCATTAGAGCTGTATAAGAGCAGGGATACATCGGAAAAACTGTTCCGTGGAGATAAGAGTTATCTTGGGAACAGAAGCCTTCGGGTACAGTCGGATGCGGCTGCAAATACAAAGATATTTGTGGAATTTGTATCGCTGATATTGAGAAGCCGGATGTATGTACTATTAAAAGATGAGATGGAAAAACTTGATAAAAAACCGAATTATATGACGGTACCGGCGGCAATCCGGGAACTGGAAAAAATAGAACTTGTCCGGCAGACTGATACAAAATATCGTATGGATCATGCTGTAACAGCTACACAGAAGACGATATTAAATGCCTTCAATATGGATGCAGATTTTGTACGAAAAAGAGCTGATGAATTAAGCAGAATGCTTGAAGACACTCAGTTGATGAAATGAAGGAGAAATAAAACATGGCAAGGCCAAGAAAAGAAATATCACTGGATGAACAGATAAAAAGACAGGAAGAAATCGTGTTAAATATAAAAGAAAAGTACGACTCAGAGATGGTCAGACTGAAAGATCTTCATGCAAAAAGAAATGAAGAAAAGAAGAAAGAATTGCTCAAAGCAGTCGCAAATAGCAAGAAATTATATGAAGAAATCATGGCATTTATCTGTTCCAAAGACGAATAAACTGGTTTTTGGATGGAAAACAGACGGTTTGAGTGTTACTTTTTCAGGAAGTTCAGATTCAATGAAATTATAGATGCAATATCAGATGATAATAGTAAATTAGCATCCGAGGCTTACATGCATGGTGTTGTAGAGGGAATTGCTTTAAGAGGCAAAGTAATAGGTTAATATTGGTAAATGAGGACCGGCTTTGATTTCCCTTTGAGCTGGTTTTCTTTTTTAGGTAAATTGCTATGACACAAGAATATGACGTAGGTGATGAGGCTTATATTATCGAGAGTAACCGGATTATACGTAAATGCACGATCGTTCGAAAATCGGGTGACTTATACATAATTCGATTTGAAAATGGTGGAGGCATACAAGTAAAAAGGCACAGATTATTTATGTCCTCAGAAGAAGCCGAGAAGAAAATAGGTCTGCAAATGAACAAACGAACAGATCAGAGAGGCGGCTTTCGTTCTCCATATGACTATATGTAAAAAGCTAGTGAAATCCATTATAGATCTCACTAGCTTTGTTTTTATCTGCAGTATTCTTCATCGGCTATATCCTCTTTATAGCAATAACGCTGATGCTGTGAGTATGCCGAGAGAGCAATATCTGCATATTCGTCTGATAAGCTATTAAGCAAATCATTAAAATTATGCTGCTGTTCCGGTGTTAGTGTGGACCGGAAAGCCTGAATTTTTTTGTTATTTGTTTTATGACGATACTTATAAGTATCGGATTCAAAGTAGGATCGCATGTCCTCGTCGTATGAGTCAATTAATTTGTCTGTCTGTAACATAGATACCTCCGTTACTAAGCTGTTAACAATAAGTTGCATGAAAAGTTAACAACTGTATCATCGGTATTGCCTCTGTGATGTCTAGACAGCAAGTATACTTTACGTACTTCACTGGAATGCTCCAGGAATACGTTCACGATATGTTTTAGATTTTGTACGTAAAGCGGCGCAAAATATACCGCATATCTTATGATTTTTTTATTGGCAGGACAGCATAAAAGTGAACTGAAAAAGCTACATAGCGCATGAGCAACTTCGTGCATATGCGTAAATGCTTCCTGAGCAATTTCCTGGATTCTTTCAGCCATTTCTTCTATTAATTTTGAAATTGCTTCTACGATTTTGCTTATATCAAATTTTACTTCTGTACCATCACGCTTTACGATTTGCATATCGTGTTTCCTCCTTCCTCATAGATTTTTATCATGCAACTCCGAAAAGCTGCATCATGTGAATTTCATAATCTTTATAGTATCTGCCACAATTAAGCCATTTGAGATATCTTTCAAATGCATACCCAGACATTTCATCTGAGATATTGAAGTATTGGACCAGATCATCTGGACAACTACAGTCGTAACTGTTAATCATTGGCGGTGGGGCAATACTGTAAGCCGCATAAAAATTAGCTTCTGATTCCTTATATCTTTCATCCTTATCTGCATCGTCATCAAGGTGACCTAATCGGATGTGGCCGACTTCATGCATGATTGTAAAATGTACGCGACTGTTCTCGATGCCGAGGGTGTCGTTGTAATATATATTGTATTCGTACATTTGTGTTGTGGCATTGAAGTCAAGCTCTGAGCAGCCATCTTTGCTGGCGGTGTAACATTCAAGACGCTTGCTAATAGGAAGCTCTGAATAGGGAATCACGTTGTAATGAAGTTTATCTGCAATATCGAATGCATTTAATGGAAAACTGTGAACATCACATTCCTCATACATATCGATTATATCGGCTTTGATTTCTTCATATCTTTCGTTCTCTAATCGAACTCCTCGCCGGGGTAAAAATAACAAATCCTATCATCCTTTCTTTACTCTTCGTCGTCTGACTCAAGTAAAGCGTTGATAAGTTCTCGGCGCTGTTTAGAAGACATCTGTGGTGCGTTGCGTGCGATTAAACGGTGAATCTTGTAATACTCCGATTCAAAATCAGATGTGCTTGAATTGTCATCACCATTTAAAAGGTAATCAGTGGTCGTATGAAGGGCAGTAGCAATATTTGCTATTGTTGGTCCCTTTGGAACACGATCGCCTTTGATGTAACGAGACATAGACACTTCGGTAACATGGACTTTATCAGCCAGCTCTCTTTGAGTCATGTTTAATTGGTTCAACAATTCAGCGATTCGACCTCCTAAGTTTTGTTCCATTTGTAATTTCCTCATTTCTAAATAAGATTTGCATATGCTCTGCGTTGCTTTAAGGCGCTGCGTCGTGGCATTTTGCAGTGTTTTCATTCTACTCTGTGGGCTTTATACATTCATATTATTTCAATCCGCGTCTTACCATCTGCGCGGAGCATTCATTACTTAAAGGTGCCCATCTTACCATTCTTTTAAACACTAACTTGTTGCTCTTTGTGACTGTCCATGTCGTCTTGCATTACAGGATTTTCGCAAATTCTGTGTTTTTCTGCATGTTTTGTTGTTTTCTTTGTTTAAATTCATTTTTATATGAATCACTGAATTTACCAAAAGTATAACCGAACTTACCTTTTATGTCAATAGGAAAATTATTTTTGGAAAGTTTTTTTGAAGAGAAAGCCTTATTTTACGGGCTTTTTTGAAAAAATAGGTAAAACAAATGGTAAAGTGCGTATTGACAACTTACCGTTTGTAATATAGAATATCCACATACTTAACCGAACGGAGGTGAGAAGATGAATGTTCGATTACTTAAAGCCAAGCGTGTGGAACGTAATGTTAAGCAAAAAGACCTGGCTACGGCTCTCGGCATTACCGAGAAGTCCATGTGTCAAAAAGAATGTAGCGAAGTGAATAAGTTTAAAGCTGAAGAGATGGTTGAAATCGTTAAGGCCTTGAACTTATCATTCCCAGAGTTTGATGCAATTTTTTTTGATCACAAACTTACCGAATGTTTAAGAAGAAACATTAAAAAGTAAACATTTGGTATGCGACAAGGTAAACAAAAAGGAATGAGAACGTTTCTCGACCGGCAAGAAGAGATTGGACGTATATCATCCCCGCTTGCAGATAGTTTAGCACAATTATCTGAGAAAGGAAAGACTTTTATGAACAAGATTTATATCTGCTCTCCATATAGAGGAGATACAGAAAAGAATATCGAGAACGTAAAGCGCTACTGTCAGTATTGCGCTTGGGACGGAATTCCGATTGCACCTCATCTGTATTTTACACAATTCCTTGATGATAATTCCATGACAGATCGTCATAGAGGAATGCGTTGGGGACTTGAACTTTTAGCTGAATGCAAGGAAGTCAGAGTATATGCAGACGAAGTGACAGAAGGAATGATTGAAGAAATTAAGGAAGCAAGGAAATTAAACATTCCTATTAAATTCTACAATTCAGAAATGGAGGAAATTAAGTATGACTCACTTATCATCAATAAACGCATTGGCATCGGATATCGCCAGATTATCGAAGACACTTACAACCCTGGTAGCGGAAATCGAATCTGCCCATATGCAGGAGCCTGCAACGGAAACTGCGCCGGCACCAAAGCAGTCAGCAAAGAAAGCAGCACAGACAAAGGAAGCAAAACAGGCAGAGGCGACTGGAGAGACAAGCTCCTTAGAAACTTCAACAGAGGCCACTAAGAATCCAGTAACGATTGAGCAGGTTAGAGCTGTTATGGCTGAGAAGTCACAGGCAGGACTTACCGCACAGGTAAAGGCACTTCTTGAAACCTTTGGTGCAGCAAAGTTATCTGCAGTTAATCCAGAGGATTATGAAGCACTTCTTGAAGCTGCTAAGGAAATCAAATAGGAGGTCGCCCATGAAAGAGATAGAGATTAAGCGTGGCGACATCGTATTTGTCGAGAATCCTAACAAAAAGCCTCGCGGCAGTGTAGTTTGTGGAAATCATCCTGCAGTGGTTATCCAGAACAACAAGGGCAACGAGCATAGCACCAACATTATCGTAGCTTTTATTACTTCTTCAATGAAGCGCCTGGAAATGCCAACTCACATTGTTATCCAACATTACGACGGCCTTCGCAAGGTATCAGTAGTTCAGGCTGAGCAGCTTGCCACTATTGATAAGGGAGATGTGATTTCAGTTATTGACCATTTATCTGATGCAGACATGACAAGAGTGGACCAGGCACTTAAGGTTTCACTTGAGCTGGTAACTGCATAGAGGGAGGCATCATGGAAGGTTATGAGAAAAAGTTATCAGAGATGAGCAAGACTCAATTCAACGCTGAAATGAAGAAGTATTTTAACGGAAGCGCACCTAAGAGCGAGGTAAAACGCGCCAAGGACTGTATTCATTATGGAAAGTTCAAAGGTGAGTGCGTTGCTCTTGATCGAGCTGATTGCTTAGGCTGTAGCTTCTACAAGACAGAGGAGGAATAAGATATGCCACCAGAGGTACACAGTATCCTTGGTGCATCGGCTGCTGACAGATGGATGAATTGTACTCCATCTGCTCAGCTCACAGCTGGCATGGAGGATGAGACAATAACCTTTGCTGCTGAGGGTACAGCAGCACATGCGCTTTGTGAATGGAAGGTTCGCAAGGCGCTAAAGATGATAGCAGGCAGAAGACCTACCAGCGATTACTGGACCGATGAAATGGAGTAGGTCACTGATGATTATCATGACTACATCATGGATTTGGTAGGACAAGCTACGGTAGCCTGCTGCCAATGAAAGGTTGTAGGCTATTTATTTTCAGTATTGAGCTTACGTAAAATGGCGTAAAAAGCGTAAATAGGTAAGGAGGCTGACCGTGTTATGAAGAATAATTTTGACCGCCATCTCATTTGCCCTTGGTGCAGTAAGGGTGAGGTACTGGTGGATGGAAAAGCAAAAGTTACCGTGTCCGTTATGTGCCCGAAATGCCAACACATTTATACAGGGGATCTGGACACGCTTAAAACCAAAAAAGACGTGGCACAGAAAAGACTGGGCCGGAATAGATAAATTGCATTACTGACTGACCACCGGGGCATTTGTCACCACTAAGGCCGGAGTAAGGCTGTATTTGTACAGCTTATACTCCGGCTTTTCTTTTTAGGAAGAGGGAGGTCGGGAAAAGGAACAAGATAAATATTTATCGCTAATCAAATTGAACTCTGAGCTGACGGTATGGAAGGCATGCCATCAGTTGAGCATTCAATGCTCACAAAAAATTGTATACCGCCGGAGTGACGTCCGAAGGCGGGGTACATATTCATCACATTATTTCACAGGCCGAAAGGTCGAGTGCATCGGTGATGGAAGTATACCCCCGGTCAAGTGCGCTCATTTTCGGCTGGGACGGTATCTCCAAGGACGTCAGTCACTGTTTTGCCCTCTGACCTAATCGGTCAGGAAGGACAAGACTATGAAGGATTATTACTACGCAAGAGAGAGCAAGTCTCTCATCAATGAGGTGACTGGTAAGGAGGAACTCTTCCTCTGTGTACCAATCATCGTGACACCAGAAACCCAGGAGGTCAACGGCAAGCCTGTCAGACCTGTGAAAATTGGCGGGATGCATCTGCCGTGCTATTATGACTGGATTCCGGCAGGATATTATCTGACCCACAAGCGTGATCTGGAGGCCACGGCAAAAGCAGAGGAACGCCGCAACCGTTGCTGGATTGATAATGGCGAAGGCGGTCGTATCAGATGTCCCGATTGCCGTTCCTGTGTCGGCTGCCCGAATGTGGGGAGGTATGATTTTGACAATGGCCACGATGCTTCATTCGATGCACTTCAGGAGAATGGCTTTGATTCCGAGTCTGGCGAAGAAGTAGAGAACGACTTTGATGCTGCAGATGCAATCTCAACCAACCCTGAAACGATAGCACTCCGCAATGATCGCCAGGAAACATTGTCCTTTGCATTTGACATTGTTATGAAGCGTCTCTATGAGAAAAAGCCGAAGTACGGAGTGATTTTCTCGGAACTCCGCAAGGGTGTTGACAAGCCTTCGGACATTGCCCGGAACACGGGATTGAAAGCAAATCGCACCTGCGAGGATGTGCCGAAGGTAATGAAACTGGCACAGACAATGCTTCATGAAGTGATGCTGGAGTATCACATTAAGCTGTAAATAGTAGCACCGCCGGGTTTTGAACTTCCCGGCGGTGTATTTACTGTTTCTGATAAAACGGGCATTCATATCCATCGGCTCTTAACAGCAGTCCCTCTATCCAGGGAGGTGTTCTGCCCATCTGTTCACAAATGGCATCGAGGGAGACGTTCGGCGATGCCTCAATAATCAGTTCGTCATGAACATGACCGACAATAAAACAGTGGGATAGTGTCTGCATTGCATAAGCCAAAATATCCCGGCTTATCGCCTGCGTGATATTCTCCACGAACTTGGGACCGTAGGATTCGATGCGGGTCCATTTTCCGGCTTGGGTTCCTTCGTAGGTTACAGATTCAGAGCCGAACTTATTTAGCCCCATGCGCGGCTTCACGTAGGATAGGCATCTGCCGGAAGGCAGCGTGATGAACAGCATTCCGCTCTGAAAGCGGAACTCAAGACCGTGTGTTTCTGTGGTCGTTTTCCCTGTTATGGCTTTTTTTACGGCGGCATCAACCGCCCACCAGAATGAGGTGATGTTGGGGTTGGCGGCTCTCCATGAATCGACCAGGGGTTGAAGTTCATCCTCTTCAAGTCCCATCTCAAGGGCACCCATAGCTTTAAGCGCGCCGACCGATCCGCCATAGCCAAGAGCAAGTTCAGCAATTTTGCCCTTTTGTCGAAGGTGGGAATTTATCCCGTGCTTTTCCACCGGAACTTTAAACATCTGGCTTGCCGAAGCACAGTAGATGTCTTTACCATCACGGAATACTTCGATCCGCCATTCTTCTCTTGCAAGGAAGGAAAGCACACGCGCCTCTATGGCGGAGAAGTCTGCAACGATGTATTTGTATCCCGGCTTTGGAACGAATGCGGTGCGGATCAGTTCAGACAGGACATTTGGCACATTCTCATAAAGAAGGTCGAGTGCTTCAAAGTTACCATCGTGAACAAGGTCACGGGCTTCAGAAAGGTCATCCATGTGGTTCTGGGGTAGGTTCTGGAGCTGGATTCCTCTGCCGGCCCATCGCCCGGAGCGATTTGCCCCATAGAACATGAAGCATCCCCTGGCTCTGCCGTCTGCGCAGACCATGTTTTGCATAGCCTTGTACTTAGAAACGCTGCTCTTGGCAAGCTGCTGACGGTACTGAAGAACCTCGCTCACATGGTCATCCGCTTCCGGGATGATTGCCTTGACGGCTTTTTTATCCAGGGATTCGGTTTCTATGCCGTTATCGGAAAGCCATTCTTTCATCTGCGACACGCTGTTCGGATTTCCAAGACCTGTCTTGGCTTGCATCTTTGTAAGGAGAGAGTTTTTCGTATTTGCATCGATGTCGATTGCATTGCAAACAAGCTGCATATCGACCCCAATGCCGCGGTCATTGATTTCCTGGTCGAGGTGGTATTCATCCCATATGAAGTCAGGAACGGGATAGGACGCAAGCCGTTCTTTTACACGGAGTTCGACCTCTACATCCCTTTGGTTATAGTTCTTAAAGGTTCGCCATTTTTCCGGTGCGTGTTCCGGCAGGTTTCGTGTTCTGCCACCGTTTGCCTTGGTCGGCTTGCAAGGGGTGCAGAAGTAGCGGATGAGGTCTTTTCCCTCCTGCATTTTCTGATCGGACAACTGAAGAACTGCACCTATTCCCTCAAGGCTAAGTGGAAGGCCAAGATAGGCTCCCCAGATACGGGAGCATTTCCAGGCAGAAGGGTCGAGGTAATCCCCGACTGTATCCCCCTGGATGCTGTAGCTTGAAAAGTATTCAGGATGATTGCGGCGGAGCCATATCGAAAGGCATACACGCTCAAAACTTGCGTTATAGGCCCATTTTGTGATACTGTCATCAGCCAGGGCGGAAAGAATCTCGTTCGGCACCTCTTCGCCGGATGTAATATCCACTACGGAAACAGGGCCGTTGTTTACAGAATAGCCGAACAGCAGTATCTCAAAAGCAGGAGATTCTGCATAGCGGTATACTCCGCATTTTTTTAAGTCGACATCAGAAAATGTCTCAAGATCGATTCCGATTTCCTTTATCGGAGAAGTCGAGTGTGCCATCGTTTTGATCTCCTTTCTTGTTTTAATAATGCATCCATGTCCGCCTCCTCATTCTTCTTTTACATAGAAGGAAACAACCGTGCCAAGGCATCCGGTCTTCAGCTTGTTCAGGTAGCGGTAGCATTCTGCTCTGTCAGAAAAAACACCGTACACCTCATCTTTTCCCGGCGGGTGGAATCTGTTGATACCCATAATAATGAATTTCATATTGAACCTCCTATAAAAGAGCCGGAGCGGGAGATTATCCCACCCCGGCAGCAGTGTTATTCCTCTGAACCGTAGAGTTCGTCAGCATCTTCATCATCCATTTCCCAGGGCAGCCAGTCCTTACCGAAGTGACCGCCAGAAGAAACGGTGTTGTAATCCACATCAAGAAGATGCAGATAGTTGATGATGCCGGAAGGGGTCAGGTCATAATTGGCTTTGATGTATTTGCTGATACAGTCCGGGCATACATGGGCTGTTCCGAAGGTTTCTGCCACAACAGATACAGGCTCAGCTTTTCCGATTGCGTAGGCGATCTGGACTTCACACTTATCTGCATATCCGGCTGTGACCAGGTCAACGGCAATCTTACGTGCCATATAGGCTGCAGAGCGGTCAACCTTGGTCGGGTCTTTGCCGGAGAGGGCACCGCCACCGATCCTGCCGATACCGCCGTAGGTGTCACAGGCGAGTTTTCTTCCGGTCACACCGCAGTCCGCCATGGACCCGCCGATGACAAAACGTCCAGTGGGGTTGATGAGCTTCTCAAAGTCGGTGTTCAGACCATATTCGGATGCTGTGATGGTCATGAGTGCCTCGATGATGGGGGCAAAGTCCTTGATCTCAGCATCTGCGGAATGCTGCACGGAGCAGAGGAAAGTGGTGATTCGGCCGCTGTCATAGTCGAAGCTGACCTGTGCTTTAGCATCAGGCATGAGCATCGGGCAGCGCAGGTTCTGCAGCTTGTCGATGAAGCGGGTAGCTACTGCAAAGGGGATCGGCAGCAGTTCAGGTGTTTCGTTTGTTGCATAGCCGTACATGATACCCTGGTCTCCAGCACCACCTTTGTCAACGCCGAGGGCAATATCGGAAGACTGGGTTGTGATCAGCCCCTTCACATTGACCTCGTCATAGAAGGAATCCAGACCGATGCGGCATAACACCTGCTCTACGAGGCTTGCATAGTCGGGAGTGTGCTTGCTTGTCAGTTCCCCGGCGATGATGACGCTGTTGTTCTTGATAAGGCATTCGATAGCCACACGGCTTGTGGGATCATTCTGAAGGCAGTCGGTGACGATGGCATCAGCGATCTGGTCACAGATCTTATCGACATGACCGCAGGATACCTGTTCTGAAGTATAGATTTTGCTCATTGCTATTTTTCTCCTTTTATTCTTCTTTCGCAGCCACAAGGTCATATTTGATATCGACAAGTGACTTGCGGATTTCCTGGCGGCGTTCCAATTTGCCGTCTCGGTTTTCTTCTTCGTACTCATAGGTAATGGGACGGCCGCTCCAGTTGTTGTCCTGCAGGTACTCTACATATTCCTGAAGAACCCGATACTCGTTCATCATGATGACGGCAGGAGCGTTGATGCTGTAAAGCCTTGCAAAACGCATATTTCTTCTCTCTACACGATGAAGGAAGAAAAGAATATCGATAAGGTGGTCGAAGCAGAATGTGTTTTGCACGATTCTGTCCACATCGATACTGCGGATACTGATATCAGGCAGCCCCAGCGTCTGGCGGTAGATGCAGACTGCCTCGGAGCCAAAGAAACAGATAGAAGGCAATCTGCCCTTCACGGACTCATAGCTGCGGATTTCAAGACTGCTCTTATTTACAGTCAGGACATCGTAGTTGCAGAGAAAGCGGATTGCTTGTTTCTTTTGCTTTTCGGTCATATCATCCAGGGAGTTGCGAAGGACGATAGGTTTCAAAAGATGAATGTCATTCATAGTGTGTTTCCTTTCTGTAAAAACCGGGCGGCAGAGGTTGTTCCACCGCCCGGTGTGTTATGTGCTGGGTTAGTTCAGGAAATCATCCTCTGCCTCGGTTGCGAAGTCATCCACTGCACGGGATCTGCCGCCGAGAGGAGTGCCGTCAGCAATCTTCTGAAGGTTATTCAGACCACAGGCGATGCCGCGGTTGCCGTTGACATTGTAGGCGTAGAGGTTGATGGATGCACGACCTTTCACGCCGCTGTACATCTCGCTGCGGTCAAGGATTTCGTTGCGTTCAGCATCCACGATGCCGGGTCTGGTAGAAGAGTTCGCATTGATGAAATAGCTGTTTGCGTAGGCTTCATCATCGGGACGCTCCAGATCACCGTCACGCAGAGGGGTCTTCAAAGCGGACAGAGCGGGTACGGACTTGCCGTTGCCCTTAAGGCGGGCCTGTCCTTCCTCGTAGGCGGCACGGATGGCAGCCTTGATCTTCTCGATGGTGCGGGTATCGGACTTGGGAATGATGAGGCTTACACTGTACTTCTCAGCACCTCCGTTGATGCTCTTTGCATCCCAGCAGTTCAGGTAGCTGAAGGTGCAGACTCCGGTAACGACTTTGGTAGGATGGGAATTGATACTCATAACAAATAATCTCCTTTACTCTTTAAAATCTTCTTTTGCTGTATTTTTCATAGCCGGACGCTTGTCAGACTTTGAAACCAGGGTGGGTTTGCCTTGCGGCTTGAAAGTGAGAGAGCCGAGCAGCTCCTCAAACTTCTTCTTTCCGAGAAGTTTGGACATGGCGGTTATGCCAAGAACGGATTTCTCGTAGGGATCGAATCCGGCATTGATGACGGCCTGTGCGACCAGGGCTTCGTCTGTGTATTTGCGGTTGCTGCGACCCTCTACGACCTTGAAGTGGCCGTAGTCTTTTCCTTGCAGGGCCTGTTCCAGGGCGAATTCTTTCACATCGGATGCCCAGGCTATCAGCTGGTCGACACGCATCAGAATGGCATCGATCTCATGATCCTGCAGTACGGAAGGCATCTCGAAGTCGTACTTTGCCATCTCAAGGTTGTACTCTGCACGTTTTCTGCAGGTGGCTTTGACCTTGCAGAACTGGCAGTGGTTTCCGGCATGGAATTCGCCTTCACCTTTCATAGCCAGGGATGCTCTCGGTACGAGGACATTCTCTGCCCAGTGTACCAAGTCAGCCTTGCTCATCTCATGGATGCTGCAGTTATCTCGGCGCGGCTGGTAGATGACCATGCGGAGGGTGTCAATATCGTAGATGCCGTCAAACATATCGATAAGGCCAAGGCAGTAGCACATCAGCTGGGGGTTACCGCCGAACTCTTCGGAATCTGCGGAAACCAGGACACCAAGCCCGTTTTTATAGTCGATGATCTCTGCCGTGCCGTCCGTCAGGATGATGCAGTCGGCTGTGCCGGTCCCGCCTTCAACCCATTTCGAGAAATCTACCCTCTGTTCGATGAGGACTTCCGGGTCAGGGCAGGTCTGCTTTGCCCGCTCATATTCTTCCATAACGAAGTCACGGTAGCTTTCTGCACATTGCTGCATTTCCTGATCGTAGTAGTCCAGGTTTTCGGTCGGGTCTTTCACATCCCTGCCGAGAGCCTTTTCTACAAGGTAGGCACATAGTTCATGTGCGCAGGTTCCTTGCTGTGCGTAGGGAGAAGGCTGGTCAGGCACGGCGGCGTTCAGTTTCGCTGACGGGGTGCAGGAAAGCCATCGGTGGCTTGCCGAGGGTGAGAGGAATGCGTGTGCGCCCATCAGATCACCTCCAGCTCTGCCATCAGTTCCGGATAGTCGGTTTCCTTGATATCGGAAAGTTTCTCCGCGCCGTACTTGACGATGAGTGCCTTTACCTCGGCGGTGTGTCCTGCGTGGGACTTTGCGGCAAATGCCTTACGGACATCGGCGAAGGTGTAGGTCTTAACTTCCGGTTCTGCGACCGCTTTCTCAGGCAGTGCCGCCGTTGTTTCCTTCGTCTCGACAGCCGTTACAGGCTCTGCTTTCTGCGGAATGGCATTAGCGACTTCGGGGATAAACTGCTTTAACAGTCTGCCGATCTTTGCCATGCTTTCGCTGCAAACGATGATGGTGTCGAGAAGTTCCAATACTTCATTCACGTGATTCATGCTTGTTCTCCTTTCTGTAACTCAAAATTCATTGCGGGCTGCATCGCTATGCGCCATCGGTGATAGGATCGGCTCGGCTGTTTGGAAGAATTACCATATCGTGGCTCCTTTCCGAGTAGGCTGTCTGCCCCTCTGTCTCTTTACGGACAGTCGGAACAGGGCTTTTCCGCTTTTTCCGAGAATCCTTGAAAAAAATTTTTTCAGCGGCGTTCCTTGCTGCCTTCACTCCTTTACGGACAGCAGCAATGTGTCTTTTCCGCTTTTGGCAAAAAAATATCTGCCGGGTTCAACATCCAGCAGATCACCATTCACATATTTATAGGAAGCAACTCAGGGGTTCCCACATTTTTCGGGAGTCTCTTTTTTTTCATCATTTTTCTGAAAAAGCGGAAAAAGGGTCAGTGGATTGTCCGTAAAAGGGTGGAGGGCAGAAGAACCTCTACAAATTAACGAAAGGAGAATCAGCTATGGGAATCAGCAGATACAACATGGAAGGCTATGCCGACCCGACCGCACATGAAGCGGTATGCAACATAGAAAAGGAAGTCAGGAAATGGCGTCCGGTAGTCTATATCTGTTCACCGTTCTCTTCTGACCCGGAAGGAAACACAGAAAAAGCCAGACGCTACTGCCGTTTTGCAGTAGACCACGGTGCGATACCGCTTGCACCACACCTGCTCCTTCCGCAGTTCATGTCGGAGAACACCGAGAGGGAACTTTCCTTATTTATGGACATGGTCTTTTTAGGACGATGTGAGGAACTGTGGGTGTTTGGACGGAACTGGTCACCCGGTATGCAGAAAGAGATTGCCAAGGCAAAAAAGAGAAACATCCGCATCCGTTATTTCACGGAAGAAATGGAGGAACGACATGACTGCCAATGAACCGAGCCGCAGCTATTCCGTTTGCCTGGGCAGCAGCCGCCAAACAGCCACATGGAAAGCATCGGAAATGACAATGGACGAGCTTCTCGAAAAACTAAAGATGCCCATCAGGACGAGTGAGACCGCCGAAGAATATCACCGCATGACCAAGGCGGAGAAAGACGGCATCAAGGATAAAGGCGGATTTTTTGCCGGGAAACTCAAGGGAACGAGAAGGAAAAAGAATGAAGTGATCAGCCGTTCCATGATCACGCTGGACTGTGACAGCCTGAATACGGATTTCTTCCAGACCTACCAGAAGGCGCATCGTTTTCTTTCCATTCTTTACACCACGCACTCGCACCTGCCGGAGGCACCGAGGGCGAGACTCATGATGCCGCTTGCCAGGGATATCACTCCCGATGAGTACAACGCCATCGCCCGATACCTTTCAGCGGAGATCGGGATGGAGATGGTCGACCCCTGCTCGTTTGAAATCAATCAGATGATGTACTGGCCGACTGTATCCGCAGACGGCGAATACATCTACGAAGTGTATGAGGGTGAGATTCTCGACCCGGATTCTTTCCTGAAAGCGCATCCGTACTGGAAGGACATCTTCAGCCTGCCGACATCGGCCAGAGAAAAGAAGATTCAGAATCTTCCCAAGAAGGATCAGGAAGACCCCTTGACCAAAGTGGGGGCCGTGGGAGATTTCTGCCGTGCCTATTCAATCAGTGCCGCCATCGAGAAGTTCCTGCCGGATATCTACGAGCGTTCGGATCAGGCGGACCGTTATGACTATGTTCCCGGAGAAGGCAGATGCGGCGTGGTGGTCTACGATGACAAGTTCGCATACAGCCATCATGGCACGGACCCCGCGGGCGGCAAGCTGGTGAATGCCTTTGACCTTGTCCGAATCCATAAGTTCGGAACGGACGATGAGAACCTTTCTTACAGAAATATGTGCGAGTTTGCCCTTCAAGACGAAGAGGTACAGAAGCTGAATCTGGCTGAAAAGCTGGCAGAAGCGGAGCGGGAGTTTGTTCCCGATGACCCGTCCTGGGATGATCCGCTGATTTTTGATGATGAAGCCTTGCCTCCGTTCCCTATGGAAGCACTGCCTCCGGCACTTCGTGAATATGTCGCTGCCATCGCTGAGTCCACGCAGACTTCTGTGGATATGTCCGCTGTCGGTGCGCTTTGTGCGGTATCGGCTGTCATGCGGAACAATTACAAGATAGCCGGAAAAGATGACTGGCTTGAACCGACCAATATCTACGGACTCATCATTGCGGAGCCGTCCGAGCGAAAGTCGGCAGTCGTTTCGCTGCTGACAAAGCCTATCGATGAATATGTGAAACGCTACAACGAGCAGCACAAGGTGGAGTTCGAGATGTCCAGGGTCACGAAACAGCGTCTTGAAAATAAGAAAAACTCCCTCATCAGCGCATCCCGAAAAAAGGGTGCGGATGAAGGAGCGGAAGATTTCAATGATGCATTGCAGGATGTAGTGGAGCAGCTTGTGCATTTCCAGGAGAAGAAGCCTCTGAAGGTTTATGTGGACGATACCACTCCCGAAAAACTGGTGGAGACCTTATCGGAGAACAACAATGCCATTTCCATCATTTCCTCAGAGGGCGGTATCTTCGATGTTTTGTCCGGCACATATTCCAGCAAGGTCAATATCGATGTGTTCCTAAAAGCCTACTCGGGTGAAAACATCTCGGTCGACCGTATTATGCGAAATTCGCTCTCTGTCGAAGAGGCGTGTCTGACCATCCTTTTGTCCGTACAGCCCGTGGTCATTGGTGACCTTATGAAAAATGAGAAGTTCCGCCACAGAGGACTGACCGCCCGTTTTCTTTACACCCACCCCAAGTCACTTGTCGGTGACAGAAACTTCAATTCGAGGTCTATCCCTGCATCTGCTTATGCCGGATACAGAGACCTGATCTTCAACATTCTTGCAGAAGAGCGCGGGGCTTCAGCCAGCATTATTCAGCTGAGTGCCGAAGCAAAGGAAATCCTGAAAGAATTCTACGACTGGGTGGAAAAGAGGCTTGTAGATGAGTTTTCCGTATACGGTGACTGGATCGGAAAGCTGGTAGGAAACACGCTGCGGATTGCAGGCATTCTGGGACGTTCGGCTGTCATGAAAAAGAACATCGAAGGCTCCATGCTGGAGGTCGATGAGGATATCGTCATCAGCGGTGAAACCATGAGCAACGCAATCAAAGTCGGAAAATACTTCTTCGGTCATGCCATCAGAGCCTATTCCACGATGGACATTTATTCGGAGTTCCAGGCACTTCTCAAGGCTTTGGCAAAGATCAAGGAGAAAGAGATGCGTATTATTTGTCGCAGAGATCTGATGAGGAACTGCCGTTGGATATCGTCTGCGGAGGAGGCCCAGCGTATTCTGAGCGGCCTTGAAGACTACGGATATGTGCGTCTCATTTCCATTGATAATGCGGACAAACTCCGTGGCGGCAGACCGAAAAACCCGACTTTTGCCGTCAATCCGAACCTTTTTAACTAAGAGTCTCCCTGTGAGATCAGGGTTTTGTCACGCTGTTCCCGGACTTTTAAGCAGTTATCTATATAGATAAAAATTTACAAATATATGTATGTTCTTCAAAAAACATATCTATATAGGGGACAAACGGACAAAACCCTTCTCATCGGGACGAAACCACATAAAACCTTGTGGAAAGGAGAATTTGAATGAACGAGATGCCCATTTTGGGAAGTGATAATGTCGACAAAATCTACCTTGCCAGATGTCTGAACGAGTTGAAACGCTGGGGTGCACCCCTGTCGAACTGGCACTGCGATGAAATTGTCGATGTACGGGAGGATGATTACGAAGCGTCCTTATCGGAATGCGACCTTTGTGGATGCGACCGTGTTCGGTACGAACACCATATGTCCCATATTGAATTTCCGTTTCCTGTGGTGGTCGGCTGTATCTGTGCCGGAATCATGGAGGGAGATATCTTAAAAGCCAAAGAGCGTGAGCGGCTGATCCGCAATCGTTCCAAAAGGAAAAGACACTTTGTCGAAAAGCCGTGGTGCCCCACACCCCAGGGGGGGGGTTATGTCCGGCAGTATAAAAAACACGACATTTATATCGACCCCCGCGGCGAGACATACCGCGTTTATGTAGATGGCGGGCAGATCGACAGATATAAAGGCAAACCAATCACAAACCTTCTGGCTGCAACATATGCCGCCTTCAATGCAGTTGACCCGGAGGTGAAGTGCCTGTGAGAGAGAAAACGATAGAACAGAAACTGGTAAAGGCTGTTAGGCTACGCGGCGGCATCTGTCCCAAGTTCGTTTCACCGGGATTTGACGGAATGCCTGACAGACTGTGTTTGCTGCCGAAAGGACAAGCGGCATTCATTGAATTGAAAGCCCCTGGCAAAAAGCCGAGACCGCTTCAGCTTTCACGCCACAGATTACTTGAGTCTTTGGGTCACAGGGTCTATGTCCTGGATCGCCCGGATCAGATCGAGCAGATTTTAGATGAGATTGGAGGTGACCTCAGATGAAGTTCATACCACACAACTATCAGCAACACGCCATCCGTTTTATTGAAGAACACGAAACAGCCTGCCTGATTCTCGATATGGGACTTGGCAAGACAGCCTGCACTTTGTTTGCGATACAGCATTTGATGCATGACCGCTTTGAGGTGCGTAAGGTCCTTGTGGTGGCTCCTCTTCGTGTAGCAAGAACCACCTGGCCGGAAGAGATAAAAAAGTGGGAGGAGTTGTCTGACCTCACCTATTCCGTAGCAGTGGGAACCCCGGCGGAGCGTCTTGCCGCCCTGAAAGCAGATGCGGAGATCATCATTGTTAACCGTGAGAACCTCTCCTGGCTGATGAAGCAGGACAAAAGGCTTCTTGATTTCGATATGGCAGTTCTTGATGAACTATCTTCCTTCAAGGCAAACAGCCAGAGGACAAAAGCCTTCTTAAAACTCCGTCCCCGTTTGAAAAGAGTGGTAGGGCTTACTGGGACACCCGGTTCGCTGATGGACCTGCACTACGAGTTCCGCTGCCTGGATATGGGAGAAAGACTCGGAAGGTTCATCGGTCAGTACAGAACCGCTTTCTTCAAACCCGACCGATACAACGGAAACATCGTGTATTCCTACAAACCGCTTCCCGGAGCGGAACAGGAAATCTACGAACGCATTGCAGATATCACGGTTTCCATGAGAGCCATCGACCACCTGGATATGCCGGAACTGATCAGCACGGAGTACCACATCTTTCTCGATGAGAATGAGCGGAAGACCTACGAGGATATGAAGAAAGACCTCATCTTGTCTCTCCCGGAAGGAGAAGTCACAGCAGCCAATGCCGCAGCTCTCGGCAGCAAGTTGTCACAGATGGCAAACGGTGCTGTCTACAACGATGAGTCCGGTGTGGCGGAGCTGCACTCAAAGAAACTGGATGCACTTGAAGACATTGTGGAATCCGCAAACGGTCATCCGATACTTGTGTGTTATTGGTTCAAGCATGACTACACCCGAATCACGGATCGTCTTTCACAGATGGGAGTCAACTTTGAGAAAATAGGAACCCCTGACAGCATTACCAGGTGGAATGCCGGAAAGACCACGGTCGGTCTGATACACCCTGCATCTGCGGGGCATGGACTCAATCTTCAGTCAGGAGGCAGCCACATGGTCTGGTTCGGTCTTACGTGGAGTCTTGAACTGTATCAGCAGACGGTGGCAAGACTGTACCGCCAGGGTCAGACATCCGGCACCGTGGTAGTGCAGCACCTTATCTGTAAGGACACCATCGATGAGAGAGTCATGAAGGCACTGAACCAGAAAGACCTTGGGCAGTCCGAACTCATCGATGCGGTGAAAGCAGAACTGTAAGACACCAGTAGCACGGAGGAATTCACATGAGCAAAATTTCTAATCTCGATCCGTACCAGGAACTGGCTAATGCCATCGTTCTGCAGGCGGTAAAGGATTACCGAGATGTAAATAAAAAACTGGCCAGGAGCAGAAAGAATCGGGCGGCGCAGGAAGTACATGACGAGTGCCTACGCTTTTTCCGCAGCAAGAGGTTTTCACTGCTGACAGAAGTTGACCCTGAGTTCCTGATCAGAAGACTTGATGAGGAGGTTAATGAATGAGGGTAAAAGATTATTTACAACAGGGATATCGTCTGGAACACAGGATTCGTCTTGTACAGGCAGAGATTGAAGAACTGCGTGAACTGTCCACGAGTGTTTCTTCTCCCGGATTTGAAGAGCATCATAATGCAAGCCGGAATACAGACGCTCCCTATGAAAAGCTGATATTGAAGATCGCCTCCCTGGAAGAAAAACAGGCAGCGATGCTTGAGAAGCTGTTATCCTTCAAAGCGGAACTCACGGAAGTAATTGATTCCCTTGAGGACAAAGATGAACGGCTTGTTATCCACTTCCGCTATATCGGAAACAAGACATGGGTGGAGATCGGTGACAAACTTGGATGGGATGCGAGGACGGTCCGCAGATGGCACAACAAAGCGTTGGCACACCTGGTGCTGCCGGAGAACCCCACCATTATCGATAAAAATCTCCAAGAAAATGAAAATGGTACTTAATGTCCGCTGTTGTCCAGTTTGTATATGGTAAAATGATACCATCGAACAATATGAAGATGGCAGAGCCTCATGAGGAAACTCGTGGGGCTTTTGTCGTGCCAGGAGGAACTTATGCCATATCGTAAAGTTTCTTACGCAGAGCAGATGTGGTACATCCTCTAATTCAAATGGAAGGAGGTAACCCGAATGCCGCATAAGCCAAAGCACCCATGCCACTATCCCGGATGCCCTAAGCTGACAGACAGCAGGTTCTGCGAGGAGCATACAAAACTTTATAATCGCAACTATGAGAAGTACGACAGGGATCCTGCTGTACACCGTAGATACGGCAGAGCGTGGAAACGGATTCGTGATTCCTATGTGAAAACACATCCGTTCTGTGAGCAATGCTACGCCAAGGGAATCATCGTACCTGTGGAGGAAGTACACCACAAGCTGCCTTTGGCAGAGGGTGGAACTCATAGCAGAGACAATCTCATTTCCTTGTGCAAAAGCTGTCATGCCAAACTGCACGCAGACCGTGGTGACAGGTGGCACAACAAAGGAGGCAGCCCCCATGATAAATGAGAAGCCAGCGGGAAACCTCGACCCTAAGCATCCACAAAGAAAGTTCTATTACTGCTATGAATGTGGTGAGCCATTTTGGAAACCGGATGCTTTTAGAAAAATATACTGCTGCCCCAAATGTCAGAGAGCAGCATACGCTAAAGCACATCCGAAAAAGGAGAAAGCACCGAGAGCATTGCTAAAGAAGAAGTGCGAATGGTGCGGTGAGACTTTTGAAACAGAGTATTCAACTAAGAAGTATTGCAGCAAAGAATGCGGATACCAAGCAAACCTAAAGAAGAAAAGAGAACAGTGGGCAGATGCCTACATTTCCAAGACACGGGTATGCAAAGAATGCGGTACAGAGTTTATGACCGAGTGTGGAGATAAACATTCTGTTTTTTGCTGCAAAGCTTGTGCTGATAAACATGAGCGACGGGCTGAACACAAAACCGAACGCCACCGCATTTATATGCGGGGACTAAAAAAGCAGAGAAAGCAGCAGGTTGCAAGGACAGATGCAGGAGATGTTGACTTCAACAGCTTGTTCGAAAGGGACAACGGCATCTGTCAAATCTGTGGAATGGATGTTCACTGGGTAAAACATATCGACAACAACTGGGATGGAACGATTGACCACATCGTTTCGCTTTCGCTTGGCGGTGAGCATTCAATGGATAACTGTCAGTTGGCACATAGAGTATGCAACTCTATTAAGCTGAAAGCTACGGCTGACTTTTCTATCAATTGGGAAGAGAAATCGAAAGAGAACAACTACTGGAGAAAAAAGTATGAGGACTACAAGGCACTGATGAGCACGTAGGCCGCCAGGCCCGGTCTGAATCTCTACGGTTTGCCCTGCCGGGCAACGGTGCCGCCCTCAAACACGAAAAAACGGCGAATTTGAACGGGGTATTACCCGGCGGTTTGAAAAATATGAAAGCGAGGTGCCGAAAATGGCAAAAGACGGAACTGCCAGAGGCTCAAATATAAAAGTCGGTGCCGGACGCAAGCCGAAAGGATTAGCTGAGAAACTTGCAGATGGTAATCCTGGAGGACGTAAGCTGACAGTCATCGACTTGCCGGAGGCAACAGACCTGGAAGGTTCAGCAGTACCCGAACCAAGTTCCTATCTGAGAACGAAGCAGAAAGCTGGCGGCGAATTTGATCCTATCCAAATTTACACGAATACATGGCTATGGCTGCAGGACTGCGGATGCGACAAGCTGATCAGCAAACAGCTGGTGGAGCAGTATGCAATGTCGGTATCCAGACTGGTACAGTGCGAGGAAGCAATCTCTGAGTACGGTTTCCTTTCAAAGCATCCGACCACCGGGGCGGCTTGTGCATCACCTTTTGTTGCTATGGCTCAAAATTATCAGAAACAGGTCAATGCGATCTGGTATCAAATCTATCAAGTAGTCAGAGAAAACTGCTCGGTTGATTTCAAGGGAGCAACGCCGCAGGACGATGTGATGGAAATGCTCCTGCGCAGCAAAAACGGAAAATGACAAGGAGGGCGGCTATGAAAACGACCACACAGATGGAGCTGGTCTCCATCAGCAAACTAATACCTTACATCAATAACGCTCGAACTCACTCCGCTGAACAGGTCAATAAACTTCGTTCCAGCCTGAGAGAGTTCGGGTTTATCAATCCTGTCATTGTAGACAGAGATTTGAATGTGATTGCCGGACACGGCAGAATCCTTGCGGCTCGTGAGGAAGGCATCAAGGAAGTGCCTTGTGTCTATGTGGACTATCTGACCGAAGCCCAGAAGAAAGCATACATCCTGGCTGACAACCGTATGGCTATGGATGCCGGGTGGGATGAAGAACTGTTGCGAGTGGAGATCGAGGCTTTGCAGGTAGAGGCATTTGATGTATCTCTGACGGGCTTTGACGAACAGGAGATCACCGATCTGTTTAAGGAGGAGAATGATACTGGAGCGGAAGATGATGATTTTGATTTGTCTGCTGCTCTGGAAAAAGCCTCCTTTGTCGAGCGGGGTGATATCTGGACTGTAGGCAGACACCGACTGATGTGCGGTGATGCCACCTCCGCAGAGGACGTATCAAAGTTGATGGATGGCCGGAAAGCTAACCTCATTCTGACCGATCCTCCGTATGGAGTTTCCTTCCAGAGTTCGGACGGACTTTCCATCCAGAACGATTCTATCAAGGGCGAGGAGTTCTACCAGTTCCTGCTCTCTGCCATGAAGAACATGGCTGACCATCTGGAAAAGGGCGGTGCGGCTTATGTGTTCCATGCAGATACGGAAGGTCTGAACTTCCGCAGGGCATTTGTGGATGCCGGATTTCACCTTGCCGGGTGCTGTATCTGGGTGAAGAACTCCCTGGTGCTTGGCCGCTCGGATTATCAGTGGCAGCACGAGCCTGTGCTGTACGGCTTCCTTCAGAATGGAAAGCACCCCTGGTACTCCGATCGTAAGCAGACCACCATCTGGAATTTTGATAAGCCGAAACGCAACAAGAATCACCCGACTTCCAAGCCGCTTGACCTTCTTGCGTATCCCATCGGCAATTCCACGCAGATGAATGCCGTTGTGATCGATACCTTCGGTGGCAGTGGCAGTACCCTGATGGCCTGTGAGCAGACCGGGCGTATCTGCTGCACGATGGAACTGGATGAAAAATACGCATCCGTGATCCTTCGAAGATATGTGGAGGACGGCGGCAGCCCAGACGATGTGTATGTGGAAAGAAACGGAGAGAAGTTCATGTACTCCGACCTGGTAAAGCAGGTGGAGGGAATCAATGGATAAGCAGAACAATCTGACCCTCGGCAGCCTGTTTGACGGCTCCGGGGGTTTTCCTTTGGGCGGACTGCTTGCCGGGATCACGCCAGTTTGGAGTTCGGAGATCGAGCCGTTCCCGGTGCGTGTGACCACAAAGCGTTTCCCCCACATGAAACATTACGGCGATATCTCCGTGCTGAACGGTGCCGAGCTTCCTCCGGTGGATATCATCACGTTCGGAAGTCCCTGCCAGGATATGTCTGTGGCAGGCAAGCGGAGCGGTCTGGATGGCAGCCGTTCCTCCCTGTTTTATGAGGCCATCCGAATCATCAAAGAAATGCGAGGTGCTACCGATGGAAAATATCCGAGATACATTGTCTGGGAAAATGTCCCCGGTGCGTTCTCCTCAAACAAAGGACAGGACTTCCGGGCAGTCCTCGAAGAGGTCTGCAAAGTCAAAGATGCCGAAGTGTCAATACCTTTCCCTGGAAAGTGGGAGAACGCAGGAAGAATCATGGGAAACGGCTACTCAGTTGCGTGGCGGCAGTTTGACGCTCAGTTTTGGGGAGTACCCCAACGCCGAAAACGTATCTACCTTGTCGCAGATTTTGCAGGTGGGGGTGCCGGAAAAATACTATTTGAGTCAGAAGGCCTGTCTGGGTATTCTGCGGAGGGCTTCCGCTCGTGGCAAACAGCTGCCGGAACTTCTGCGGAAGGCTCTGGAGAAACAGGCAGCTACAGCGTAGACGGATACAATTCCTCCGTTGATGAAGTGGCTGCGACCCTGGGCGTGAACTGTGGGATGTCCACCGGAAGAAACGGAGTCATGGTCCTAAATGACCAGGGCGGTAACCGGATGGATGTGACGGAGGATATGACCTGTACCCTCCGTGCAGAATCCCATCATCCTCCGCTTGTATTCGAGAACCATTCACAAGACAGCCGATACACCGGCCCCCAGGATACGGTGCAGACGATCCTTTCCACTTTTGGAACCGGCGGCAATAACCAGCCGTTTGTTCTGGAAACTCCCAAGACTCTGAAAATCCGCTCCGGCTGTGAGGGAGGCGGGAAAGGCGCTCTCATCCAGGATGACCTGTCAGCCACACTTGGCTGCAACAATGACCAGACGCTGTTTGTGCCGAAGGCATACGGCATCTGCTCAAAGGGCAGCAACTCCATGATGTCGGATAATCCCCACAGTGGTTTTTATGAAGCAGATACCTCAAGATGCCTTGATGCCAACGGCGGCGATCCCTCCTGCAATCAGGGTGGTATTGCTGTGGTGGCTATCGAGGGCAACGGCTCCCGTCCATCCCATCGAGGTGATGGCTACAAGGAAACCGATGCGATGTATACGCTGAATGCTACCGAGCAGCATGGGGTTGCATATTCATCCTCCAAGGCATCCTTCTTCACTTCTGCGGAAAAGGAACTGGCAAATACCCTGGTGGCTACGGACTATAAAGACCCTCCCATTGTAAATGATGAGGACGATGCGGATTACATCGTCAGAAGGCTGACTCCCACGGAGTGCGCCAGACTGCAGGGGTTCCCGGATTGGTGGTGCGATGATCTCGCAACACAGGAACCGACACAGGCAGACATAGATTACTGGAAAGAGGTCTTTGAGACACACCGAAAGGTGATGGGGACAGCTTCCAAGCCGAAGTCTGAAAGCCAGATCATCAAATGGCTGAAGAACCCTCATTCTGATTCCGCAGAATACAAAATGTGGGGCAACGGCGTGGCATTGCCAAATGTTCTCTTTGTCCTTTCCGGTATCGTCTGGGCATCCGGACAGGAGTAACTCCTGCCCAGTAATGCACAAAGAATCGGTTGAAATATTGTTGCATTTACAGCTGCGAATTATGTTGCTATTCCTCCGAATGTACGGGAATATGTGTCACACAAAGGGGCAATGACCCCACAGAATAGGAGGAAAACAGCATGATTTTACATTTTAATGTAACAGGAGAACGTAGGAAGGAACTGGTTAAGGCCATTGAGAACAGCCTGGGCGTCAAAGCTAAGTACCTTGGAATGCCAAGTGCAGCCTACCAGATTGGAGAATACACGGTAACCAGGGATGGTGCCTTGACCTGGGGTGACATGGTCGATGCTGACCCGGCTGCCTTGGAGCAGACAAGCAGCATGATTGATGCCTGCGTGATGGCAGGATTTGAGCCGGAAGAGTGGGATTCTTGCAGAGAGCAGGAAACCGCAGAGATGGTTGGAAACGAAGATTTGAGCCTGACGGTGGAGATGCCGAGAGAGCAGTTCACTGAAAGCCAGCTTGAGAACCTTCGGAAGTTGGTAGCTGCAAAAGCACCCCTTCTCAAAGAAGCCCTGGCGGTCAAGGAACTGCCGATCATCGTCACGGACGAGAAAGTATCCTTCCCCTGGTTCAAGGATGATTTGGATGCAGATGCGTGTGCGGCCTACACCTGCCTGATCACCGCCATCTGCCGGATGGCAAAGGAAGCTAAGCGGGTCACCGCCAAGGAAAAGGAAGTCGACAATGTGAAATATGCATTTCGGTGTTTCCTTCTCCGGCTTGGTTTCATCGGTGATGAGTACAAGCAGAACCGAAAAATCCTGATGCGGAACCTTACCGGGTCTTCCGCATTCAAGAACGGCACAAAGAAAGGCGGTGAGCAGTAATGTTCTTTCCAGACAGAAAAATCGTGGAGCGGATCAAGAAAGAGTACCCTTCCGGCACAAGAGTGGAACTGGTCGAACTGAACGACCCTTATCGCCACCTTCCGGCTGGACTTCAAGGTACCGTCAGCTGTGTCGATGATACCGGAACCATCCATGTGGACTGGGACAACGGCTGCCACCTTGGGGTGGTCTACGGCGAAGACAGATGCCGGAAAATCTGAAATCCCTACTGGGGATACACACCATAATCTACACAATTATCGGTGTGTATCTCTGGTAGATATATGCCTCCGATATGACTTGCTATTTAGGCGATAGTACGGGAATATACACACACCGAAAGGGAAAACAAAGAAAAAACGGAGGCAAACACCATGAACGATAAACTTACCAGACAGGTTGAGGAAATGAAGAAACAGACCATCGGGGTCGAGATCGAGATGAACAACATCACCCGCGAGAAGGCAGCAAGCCTTGCCGCAGAGTTCTTTGGAACTGGCAGACACCAGTACACCGCAAGACGCAACGGTTACGAAACCTGGAGTGCTTGGGATGCAGACGGCAGGGAATGGAAATTCCAGAAGGATGTCAGCATCGCCGGACCCGACAGCCAAAAGTGCGAACTGGTCACCCCAATCCTGACCTACGCAGACATCGAGCTTCTGCAGGAACTGGTAAGAAGGCTCAGAAAAGCCGGAGCGAAGAGCGATGCCACAAGAGGATGCGGAGTTCACATCCACATCGGAGCGAAGGGGCACACACCGCAGACTTTAAGAAACCTCGCCAACATCATGGCAAGCCACGAGAGTCTTCTTACCGAGAGCCTTGCCCTTGACCATTACCGGGTTGGACGCTACTGCAGGCCAGTCGATGAGGACTTCCTCAGAGAGGTCAATCGCAAGAAACCGCAGACGATGGCAAAGCTGGCAGACATTTGGTACACCAGCCAGGGTGAAAACTACCACAGAGACCACCATTACAACGGCAGCCGTTACCATATGCTGAACCTCCATGCAACCTTCACCAAGGGAACGGTCGAGTTCAGACTTTTCCAGTTTGATGCCCCTGCAAACGGCAAGCGGAACGGTCTTCACGCCGGACAGCTGAAAGCCTACATTCAGCTTTGCCTCGCACTCAGCCAGATGGCAAAGGAAGTCAGAACCGCAAGCCCTAAGCCTCAGCAGAATGAGAATCCCAAATACGCAATGAGAACCTGGCTCCTTCGCCTAGGCTTCATCGGCGAGGAATTCGCCACTGCAAGAGAAGTCCTGACCAAGAGACTCGCCGGAGACGCTTCCTTCCGGCACGGCAGAGCATAAGGAATCAGCCTTATGCCCCCGAACCCGCCACAGAGCGGGCTTTCGGTGGTAGAAGGGTGATCCCTTCAGAAAGGATGGACAATCAAATGGACAAAAAACGATACTACCTCGCTTATGGAAGCAACCTCAACATGGAACAGATGCGTTACCGCTGCCCTGGGGCAGTTCCTCTCGGTACGGCAGAGATTAAGGATTACCGCCTGCTCTTTAAGGGCAGCCGGAGCGGCTCTTACCTTACTATTGAGAAAGCGGATGGCTACACGGTTCCTGTTGGCGTATGGGCGGTCACCGCAGCGGACGAGGCAAGGCTCGACCGTTATGAGGGTTATCCTGCTTTCTACTATAAGACGGAAGTGGATATCACCTACACGGGATTGGTCAGCAAGAAGGTACGAAAGGTTAAAGCCTTTGTATACATCATGCATGAGGACAGGCTTTTCGGTATTCCGAGTTTTCAGTACGTGGACACCTGCCGACAGGGGTATGCGGACTTCGGTTTTGACGAGGATATCCTGGCAGACGCTTATGAGTTTTCAAAAGAGGAGGCAATGAGAAAATGGGGAATCAATTATTAAAGGGTATCTGCCCCAAGTGTGGACTGCCTTATGAGGGCAGACCTGCACTCAGCCGGGACGATGGGAAAACACTCATCTGTCCGGACTGTGGTGTCAGAGAAGCGCTTGAGAGCATCGGTGTAGATGTAAAGGAACAGGATGAAATCCTTGCTACCATCCACCGCTGCATGGAAGAGTAATTCAAGAAAACAGACTATGAGAGGGAGCCAATTAGGCTCCTTCTTTCGTTGTGCCGGAGGTGACTATGTGAAGAAGAAAAAATATAAGCCGACCAAGTTCAAGGCAAAGGACTCAGTTTATAACGAGCAGCTTGCGGATTTTGCCGTGAACTTCATCGAATGTCTATGCCACACCAAAGGAACCTGGGCGGGAAAGCCATTCCTTCTTTTGGATTGGCAGGAGCAGATCATCCGTGACCTGTTCGGTATCGTAAAGCCAAACGGATACCGACAGTTTAATACCGCATACATTGAAATTCCCAAAAAGAATGGTAAGAGCGAACTTGCTGCGGCAGTCGCTCTTTTACTTTGCTGCGGGGATGGAGAACAGAGAGCAGAAATATACGGTTGTGCCGCAGACCGTGGGCAGGCAACCATCGTCTTTGATGTGGCTGCTGATATGGTTCGAATGTGTCCGGCATTGAATAAGCGGTGCAAGATACTGGCATCACAGAAACGAATCATATATTTGCCTACGAACAGCTTTTATCAGGTGCTTTCTGCAGAAGCATATTCCAAGCACGGCTTCAATATTCACGGAGTTGTGTTCGATGAGCTGCATACCCAACCGAACCGAAAGCTGTTTGATGTTATGACGAAGGGTTCTGGTGATGCCAGAATGCAGCCCTTATATTTCCTGATCACAACAGCGGGTACAGACACCAACAGCATCTGCTACGAGACACACCAGAAGGCGGTGGATATCCTGGAGGGACGGAAAATCGACCCAACCTTCTATCCGGTCATCTACGGAGCCGGACAGGAAGAGGACTGGACAGACCCGAAGGTGTGGAAAAAAGCGAATCCATCTCTTGGTGAAACTATCGGCATGGATAAGGTCAAGGCGGCCTGTGATTCTGCAAGACAGAACCCCGGCGAGGAGAACTCCTTCCGGCAGCTCCGTTTGAACCAGTGGGTCAAGCAGGCGGTTCGTTGGATGCCGATGGAGAAGTGGGATGCGTGTGCATTCCCTGTCAATCCGGAAGAACTGGAGGGGCGTGTATGTTACGGAGGTCTTGACCTTTCCAGCACGTCCGACCTTACTGCTTTTGTCTTGGTGTTCCCACCGGAAGATGATGAAGAGCCGTATTACATTCTTCCTTATTTTTGGCTGCCGGAAGAAACCCTTCCTATCCGTGTGAACCGGGACCATGTCCCTTACGATGTGTGGGAGCGGCAGGGCTTCATACAGACCACGGAAGGCAATGTGGTGCATTACGGCTACATTGAGAAATACATCGAGAGACTGGGTGAGAAATATAACATTCGGGAGATCGCATTCGACCGCTGGGGTGCTGTTCAGATGGTTCAGAACCTGGAAGAAATGGGTTTTACGGTTGTACCTATGGGGCAGGGTTTTGCATCCATGTCCCCACCTACCAAAGAATTGATGAAGCTGACTCTGGAAAAGAAACTGGCTCACGGAGGACATCCGGTTCTTCGGTGGAATATGGATAACATCTTTATCCGAACCGACCCCGCCGGAAATATCAAGGCTGACAAAGCGAAAAGTACAGAAAAAATAGATGGTGCCATTGCCACGATTATGGCTCTTGACAGAGCCATTCGTTGTGGTTCAGATACAAGTGCTTCGGTATATGATGACAGAGGACTGTTCATTATATAAAATGTGTAGAATTTGTAGAGGAAATCGTCTACATTGAAAAAGCCTCCGAAATCGACTAGAATAAAGATGTCTAGACGAGATGAATTAAATTGGAGGTACGATATGGCTATTAGTAAAAATCTAAAAGTTTTCCAATATCAAGATATAGAAGTTCAGTTCAATGCAAAAAGTTTTGATGACCTGTCTAAGGAATATAAGCAAAAGAAAAAAGTTACACTTGGCAGCATCGAAGCAGATATTGCAAAAGAGGTTAAGGTGTCTGAAGAGGCAGTTCGCAACTGGCGTTTTGGTAAGAACGGTCCTAGCGAATTAGAAATGATAAAGGGTATCGCAAAGGTGCTTGAATTATCAAACTGGACGATTCTGTTAGAAAAATATGATGGAGGAAAAACAATGGCAGCAATTACAGATAGAGAAAAAGATGCACTGAAAAGAGTGTATGACAGCATTATTGACTTTTTATATGAGTTTATTGATTCTGACGGATTCGAAATCGTGATGTATGATGTGGAACATCAGATTCGTTCAGAATTCACCGAAGCAATGTATGATGATATTGCAGACAAGGTAAGAAACATTCATAGAACCTTAAATAAAGAATATTTTGATTTGGGAAAACACGAAGTGTATAACGAATTGAACGAATATATTACAACTTATATCTATGATATGTTTGATGGTAAGTTCACTTTCAAGGACGGAAAAACAGTAGTAGTTAAAAGTGAAATTTCAGTCGATGAAGAGTATGAGAGTGCTTTGGTAGCACTTAACCAAATCATCGAAAAGTATGTGTAGGAGGTCAGTATATGTTGGATAATCAATTTAGGGAGTTCCTGGAACAGGCAGGAAAATTTACGCAGAATGCAATCAATTCTCGTGTTGCTAAAGCAAATGCAGCAGAACGAATTTTAGGATGTAACTTGGATTCTGTAGTTGCTGACGATGATAAGATGTATGATTCACTTGTGGAACTACAGAAACATGAAAATCCAAAACACAATCCAATACAAAATGCTGTGAGAAAATATTATATTTTTAAGAATAGAAAGGAATTCCCGCAGCTACGATATTATAAAAGATAAATAACAATTATGAGCAGAAAGCATTTATCATAAGATAGGTGCTTTTCTTATGCCCAATTTGGAAGGAGAGTGAAGAATATGGGAATTTTAAGTGGATTGTTCCGTACTAGGGATGCTCCTAAGAACAGGACGAGCGGCAGCTCCTACACCTTTTTCATGGGTGGTTCCGCATCCGGCAAGAGAGTCAATGAAAGAACATCCATGCAGATGACGGCAGTCTATTCCTGTGTCCGTATCCTATCAGAGGCGGTGGCAAGCTTACCGCTGAATGTGTATCGGTATACGGAAAATGGTGGCAAGGAAAAAGCCATCGACCACAGCCTTTACAGGCTTCTGCATGATGAGCCGAATCCGGAGATGAGTTCCTTCATCTTCCGGGAAACCCTCATGACGCACCTTCTCCTTTGGGGAAATGCCTACGCCCAGATCATCCGAAACGGCAAGGGCGAGGTCGTTGCACTCTATCCCCTGATGCCCGATCGCATGACGGTAGACCGGGACAAGAACGGACATCTGTACTACAAATACACGAAGTCGGGTGACGATGCCCCAACGATAGAAACCGGGTCGGTCATCCTTGACCCCTCCGATGTGCTTCATGTTCCGGGTCTTGGGTTTGATGGCCTTGTAGGTTATAGCCCCATTGCAATGGCGAAGAACGCCATCGGTCTGGCAATCGCAGCTGAAGAGTACGGCAGTAAGTTTTATGCCAACGGAGCAGCACCAAGTGGTGTGCTGGAGCATCCGGGAACCCTGAAGGACCCGGCAAGGGTGCGTGACTCCTGGAACTCGACCTTTGGCGGCTCTTCCAATAGTCACAAGGTTGCCGTTCTGGAAGAGGGCATGAAATATACACCCATTTCCATCTCTCCAAACGAAGCACAGTTTTTGGAGACAAGGAAATTTCAGATAAATGAGATCGCTCGAATTTTCAGAGTGCCGCCACATATGGTGGGTGACCTTGAAAAGTCGAGCTTTTCTAATATTGAGCAGCAGTCCTTGGAGTTTGTGAAATACACCCTTGACCCCTGGGTTGTCCGGTGGGAGCAGGCTCTGTACCGGACGCTTCTTTCCGAAGAGGAGAAGAAGATGCTGTTCTTCAGATTCAATGTGGAAGGTCTGCTCCGTGGTGACTACGCAAGCCGCATGAACGGCTATGCCACCGCACGGCAGAACGGCTGGATGTCCGCAAATGACATCCGTGAGTTAGAGGACCTTGACCGAATCCCTGCGGAACTGGGCGGTGACCTCTATCTTGTCAACGGCAATATGCTTCCCCTGGTTTCTGCCGGGGCGGCTTATGCAAATAACAAAAACGAAGAAATGGAGGGTTCCGATGAAAACAAAGAAAAGGTTCTGGGAATGGAAGAACCAGGCAGACGAAGGGTCGGAGAGAGTTCTTGAACTCTACGGCACCATCGCAGAAACTTCATGGTTTGACGATGATGTCACGCCTAAGATGTTTCACGATGAGTTGTTTGCAGGCAAAGGACCTGTGACAGTGTGGCTTAATTCCCCTGGGGGTGACTGTATTGCAGCAAGCCAGATTTATACCATGCTGATGGATTACCAGGACGATGTGACCATCAAGATCGATGGCATTGCGGCATCCGCTGCATCTGTCATTGCGATGGCCGGTACCCAGGTGCTGATGGCACCCACCGCTCTGATGATGATCCACAATCCCATGACGATGGCATACGGGAATCAGGCTGACATGGAAAAAGCCATCGAAATGCTGGACGAGGTCAAAGAAAGCATCATGAATGCTTACGAGATCAAGACCAGTCTTTCCCGTGCCAAGCTGTCCCACCTTATGGATTCCGAAACATGGATGAACGCAAATAAGGCAATCGAACTTGGTTTTGCAGATGACATTCTGAAGGATTCCAAGAAGGATGAGGCAGACATTCCGGCCTATGCCTTCTCCGGCAAAGAGACTGAAACCAGGCTTATGAACAAGCTAACGGCTCACTACAAGCCGAAGGACAAAGGAATGACCCCGGCACAGGCGGCAGCGATTCCTGCCGTCAAAGATGAAACGCCTGCACAGGCAGGAAAAACCTATGACGAGTTGATGACCCGTCTCAATCTTATCAAACCTTAAGGAGGATTTTTACTATGAGCAAGATTAATGAACTGCGTACCCAGCGCGCCAAGGCTTGGGACAAGGCACAGGCTTTCCTGACTGCCCACCGTGACGAGAAGGGCATCCTCTCCGAAGAGAATGTCAAGATTTACGAGGGTCTGGAGCAGGACATTGTGAATCTGGGCAAGGAGATCGAGCGCCAGGAGCGTCTGGATGCTATGGAGCGTGAGATGGCTGCTCCCGTTTCCACGCCTATTACCGAAAAGCCTGAGAACACCAAGAAGCCGGATACTAAGGTCGGTCGTGCCTCCGATGCCTACACCAAGGCATTCTGGACTCAGGTTCGTGCCAAGGACGGTGTTTCCTACGAAGTGAGAAATGCCCTGTCCGAGGGTGTTGACTCCGAGGGCGGCTATCTGGTTCCCGATGAGTTTGAGAACACGCTGGTTTCCGGCATGGAAGAGGAAGGCTCCATCCGTTCTCTCGCCCATGTGTTCACCACTTCCAACGGCGTTCACAAGATTCCGGTGGTCCGTACCAAGGGTTCTGCCAACTGGATCGATGAGGGCGGTTCCTACGGTGACAGTGATGATGTATTCGGCCAGGAGCAGATCGATGCCCACAAGGTCGGTACCGTCATCAAGGTTTCCGAGGAGCTTCTGAACGATTCCGCCTTCGATCTGGAGAAGTATTTCCAGGAAGAGTTCGCCCGCCGTATCGGTGCAAAGGAAGAGGAAGCCTTCATTAAAGGTGACGGCAGCAAGAAGCCTACTGGTATTCTGAACGCTACTGGCGGTGCAGAAATCGGTGTGACTGCTGCCAGCGAGAAGGCAATCACCGCTGATGAGATCATCGACCTCTATTACAGCGTTAAGGCTCCTTACAGAAAGAACGCTGTGTGGATTCTCAATGACTCCACCGTCCGTGCGGTTCGTAAGCTGAAGGATTCCAACGGTCAGTATTTGTGGCAGCCCGCTCTTCATGAGGGTGACCACGAGACTCTCCTTGGCAAGAAGATTCTGACTTCTCCTTATATGCCTGAAATCGCCGCCGGTGCCAAGGTGATTATGTTTGGTGATCTTTCCTTCTACTGGATCGGTGACCGCCAGGGCATTACCTTCAAGCGTCTCAATGAGCGCTATGCAGACATGGGCCAGGTCGGTTTCCTGGCATCCAAGCGTGTGGATGGCAAGCTGGTCCTTCCTGAAGCTATCAAGGTGCTTCAGATGAAGGGTGTTAGCCCCGCATCTAACTAAATCCATGGAAATGCCACTCTGAAAAACGGGTGGCATTTCCAACAATAAAGCAACGGAGGTGGTGAAATCACATGATTGTGACACTGGATGAAATGAAACAGTATCTGCGGGTGGATTTTGAGGATGATGATGCACTCATTGGCAGTCTCATTCAATCTGGACATCAGCTGTGCATGGATATTCTCCGAACCGATGACCCTGCGGATTTGGAAGATAACGCAAATGCCAGGACCGCTGTTCTTTATGCTGTTGCTTATCAGTATGAACACCGTGAGGATGCAGACTATCATGTATTGACACTTTCCCTCCGTTCTCTGCTATTCGGTGACCGTAGGGAGGTGTTCTGATGAATATCGGTAGGTTGAATGTCCGCATCTCAATTCTACAGAATGTTGTGGTATCCGATGCGATAGGTAACCGGATGAATTCCTGGCAGCCTTATTATTTCTGTTATGCCACGGTCAGTTCAGAAGGTGGAAAAGAGATGACAGAAGCTGGTATGGTGGTGGATGATTCAACAGCGGATTTTACAGTCCGTTGGTGTAAACAAACAGCTGCGGTCACTTCCACCGGATTCCGTGTCAGATTCCAAGACGATCTTTATGACATCCTTTCTGTTGATCACATGAATTTCAGGCATAAAAGTATCAAACTGAAATGCCGGAAAGTGAGGCGGTAGAGATGAGTTCTGACAGAGTATCGATTGATGGCATGGCTACCGCTATCATGGAGGGGCTTGAGGAATACGCTGAACTCGCAACAGCGGATATGAAAAAAGCGGTAAGGAAAGCCGGGTCCAATATTAAGAAGGACATTGAGGCGAATGCGCCAAAGAAAACAGGAGCGTATTCGAAGAGTTGGGCTGTAAAGACCACGAAAGAAACCTCTTCTTCTTTGGAACTTACTGTTTATTCAAAAAACAAGTATCAGCTGGCGCATCTTTTGGAGCATGGTCACGCAAAACGTGGCGGAGGACGCACCAAAGCACAGCTCCATATTGCCCCGGCAGAAGAAGCCGGAATCCGGCAGCTGGAAGAAGATATCGAAAGGAGCCTGCGGAATGGATAAGATTTTGGAAGTCCTGAAAGCATCGGGCATCCCCTTTGCCTATGACCATTTCGCAGAGGGTGAAAGCCCGGAACCCCCGTTTATCTGTTATCTTTGCCCCGGCAGCAATAATTTCTCTGCTGACGGAAAGGTCTATTACAAGATAAGCCAGGTGAATATTGAACTGTACACCGACAGGAAAGACCCGGCGGTAGAGCAGAAGCTGGAGGACGCGCTAGACGCAGCCTCCATTTTTTATAACAAAACCGAAGTATGGATCGACAGCGAAAAGCTGTATGAAGTCCTTTATCAATTTGAAATGGAGGTTTAACTATGTCTGAAAAGAACAACAAGGTGAAATTTAACCTTAAGAATGCGCACTACGCCCTGCTCTCCATTGCGGAGGACGGGACGGTGTCTTATGCTGTACCGACTCCTATGCCCGGTTCCGTTTCCATCTCCCTGGATGCCAACGGTGAGCCGGAGAACTTTTATGCGGACGGTGTGGCTTACTACGTCATCAACAACAACATGGGTTATGACGGTGATCTGGAGCTGGCGATGATTCCGGAGTCCTTCCGTACCGAAGTGCTGAAGGAGGAACTGGATGCGAAGGGGGTTCTTATCGAAAATGCCGATGTGGAACTGGCGTCCTTTGCCCTGCTCTTTGAATTTGATGGTGACCAGAAGCACATCCGTCATGTGCTGTATAACTGCTCTGCATCCCGTCCGGGCATCGAGGGCAAGACCAACGAGGACAGCAAGGAAGTCCAGACGGAGACGCTGACCATCAAAGCAACACCGCTGGCGAATGGTATGGTCAAGGCTAAGACGGGCAACACCACGGATGCTACCGTTTACAACGACTGGTACAAAGCGGTGTATATGCCTTCTGCTGCTGCAGAGGCGGCAGTGCAGTCCGTGGCTAAGACCACTTCTACCACAACGACTTCGGCAAAGTCGGATTCTTAACAGAGGGAGGTAAAGGATTATGGGAATGACAAAGAAAATCCAGATTGATGGCAAGGATGTGGTGTTCAAGGCAAGTGCGGCAATTCCACGCATCTATCGTCTGAAATTCCACCGTGACATCTACAAAGACCTGCGTGATCTGGAAAAGGCTGTGGACTCCTCCAGTGCAGAGGAATCCAACCTCGACCTTTTCTCCTTGGAGATGTTTGAGAATATCGCCTATATCATGGCGAAACACGCAGACCCGACCGCCGTGCCGGATTCGCCGGAGGAGTGGCTGGATGAGTTCAGTACCTTCTCCATCTACCAGGTGCTGCCGGAGATCATTGAACTGTGGGGGCTGAATATCCAGTCCGAAGTCGAGTCTAAAAAAAACTTCGCAAGAGTGAGCGGGAAATGACGACCCCGCTCTTTCTTTTGCGGTGTGTCCAGCTTGGCATATCTATCCGTGATCTCGACCTGCTTTCCATTGGCATGGTCAACGATATGTATGCCGAGAGCGGTAACGATAATTACAAGTATAAAGAAATTGCCACTCAGGCTGATTTCGATAATTTCTAAAAGGAGGCAGGATATGGAGCCAATTCTGACATTCGATGTAACAAATCAGCATATACGCAGAACGGATTCCTTCCGTGTGGTGGCAAAGAGCAAGAATTATCTTCATGCGCGGTTTTGCTTCCTGACAAAGGAATGGAACGAAAAAGAAAAGACAGCCTTGTTTGGTAGCTATCCCGTGATTCTGAATGGAGATACCTGTCTGGTCCCTTGGGAGGTTCTTAAGGGACCGGGCACATTCTCAGTTTCCGTATTTGCAGGTGACCTTGTCACAGCGGATAAGGTCTTTGTACGTGTATATGAAAGCGGGTATTGTGAGGAGGTTGTTCCAGACGAACCTCCAACCCCTGATGTCTATGCTCAGATAGTTGCACTTCTGGGGATGAAAGCGGATGGCCTACGATACGAGGATAATCTCCTGTTGTTGCTTTCCGGCGAAAAGGTCCTTAGCAAAGTGACAATCCAAGGCGGCGGAGAATCAGGACGGGAGATTGAATTAAGAAACAGCGGCATTTGTATTGAATGGCGCTATGTCGGTGACGAGGATTGGAACGAACTGGTGTCCCTTGCTGATATCACAGGCCCCCAGGGAAAGCCTGGCGTTCCTGGACCGCAAGGTGAGCCGGGGCAAAAAGGTACATCCTATCTTGAAACCGTTAAAACCCAGATGGATGAAGTGGCACAGGCAAATACACTGTATTGTCTTGGAACCATTGAAACGCTATCCATTGTACTTCCCGAAAACGCAAATGTGGGAGAAGAGATCGCAGTGATCTGGTATAACGCTGGCATTCCCTGTCAGCTTGCAATTGAGGGAAATACCCTCCCTTTCACCTATTCCCCAAACGCAAATACAAGAAGTGAAATCAATGCGCTGTTTGATGGAATGAAATGGTCTGTTTTATGGAGCGAAAATGAGGTGGTCTTATGAGACGCAGAGGAATGATTCACCCCGTTGTGCTGCCGGATCAGTATCATCAAGTAGCTTATGTGGAAGCGACCTCATATTCCAGCTATGTAGATACGGGATATGTACCGAATCAAGATACACGGGTTTGTATCACGCTTCAGCGGATGTCTGAAAGTGAATTTGCAGTTGCCTATGGTACAGAGAGTCCACGTTTTTCTCTCATAAAAAACCGAGTGGACTACGGCGTGAACATCGGCATCAGTATACCGGAAATGACGTTAGGTGAGAAATACCGTGTAGACCACAACAAGAACATGATTCGGATTGAAGAGAACAGCTATAAAATCTCTGGCTATCCCCAGTTCACCGCATCGAAGCCGCTCTATCTCTTCATATTGAACGGTTATATTCGAGCAACAACGCAGTTTTTAGGTCGTATCTACAGCTGTAAGATTTATGAAAATGATATATTACAAAGAAACTTTGTGCCTTGTATCAGGAAAGAAGATTATGTCCTCGGATTTTACGATTCGGTGACAGAGAAATTCTATCCCGGAAAAGGCACTTTTTCGTATGGTGAATAAAACGAGGAGGTATCTGTATGGCCAATCGAATTAAGGGCATCACCGTTGAGATTGGCGGCGATACCACAAAGCTACAGACAGCCCTGCAGGGGGTTAATAAAGAAATCAAAAACACCCAGGCTCAGCTGAAGGATGTGGAAAAACTTCTGAAGCTGGACCCCGGGAATACTGAGTTGCTGGCTCAGAAGCAGAAGCTGTTAGCGGATGCTGTCAGTGAGACAAAAGACAAACTGGAAACGCTAAAGATAGCTGCACAACAAGCCGGAGAAGCCCTGACGCGTGGCGAGATTTCAGCGAACCAGTATGATGCCCTGCAAAGAGAAATCATTGAAACAGAACAGGAATTAAAGCGACTGGAAGAACAGGCAAACCAGACGGCTACGGCAGTACAGAAAGTTGCGGCTGCCGGAGAAAAAGTCAAATCCGCCGGAGATAAGATGCAGTCAGCCGGGCAGGCACTTCTTCCTGTGACCGCCGCAGTCACTGCAATGGGAACTGCATCGGTTGCAACCGCAGCAAACTTTGAAAGCTCCATGAGCCAGGTACAGGCTACGATGGGCATTACAAAGGATGCCATGTCTACGCTGAATGGACAAAGTGTTAACACAATGGATGCATTGTCAGATTTGGCAAAGGAAATGGGTGCAAGTACAGCTTTTTCCGCTACCGAATGTGCGGAAGCATTGAATTACCTTGCACTTGCCGGATATGATACACAGCAGATGGCAGATACCTTGCCTATTGTATTGAACCTGGCGGCCGCAGGTGGTATGGATCTTGCTTCTGCATCGGATATGGTAACCGATGCCATGTCCGCCCTTGGTATGGAAACTTCTCAGGCGGGAATGATGGTTGACCAGATGGCAAAGACCGCATCCAGCACAAACACTTCTGTTGCACAGCTTGGCGAAGGGATTCTGACGATTGGTGCAACAGCAAAGAGTGTCAAGGGAGGGACGGCAGAATTAAATACTGCCCTTGGTATTCTGGCAAACAACGGTATCAAAGGTGCAGAGGGTGGTACACATCTTCGAAATGTCATCTTATCTTTGCAGAATCCTACGGATAAAGCTGCTGCTCAGATGGATGCCCTTGGAGTTAAGGTTTTCGATTCTTCCGGCAATATGCGCAGCATGAATGAGATTCTTGGTGACTTAAACAAGAGTATGGAAGGCATGACTGCCGAAGAGAAATCCAACATTATTGGAAAGATCTTTAACAAGACAGACCTTTCTTCGGTAAATGCTCTGCTTGCCAATACTGGGGAAACCTGGGACAACCTCCAAAACTCCATAGGCAACTCTGCCGGAGCGGCACAGCAGATGGCTGATACTCAGCTTGATAACTTACAAGGCCAGTTAACTCTTTTGAAATCAGCATTAGAGGGACTGGCCATTTCTATTGGCGAACTGATCATTCCTTATGTGAAGGAAGTCGTCGCTGTGATTCAAAAGGTGGTAGATTGGCTCAATGGTCTGAATGAAGGTACAAAGAAGATCATTATTACCATTGCGTTGTTAGCTGCCGCTCTGGGTCCTGTCCTGATTTTTGTCGGTAAAGTTTTATCCGCAGTCGGTACGATTATGACATGGTCACCAAAGATTATGAGCGCGATCAATGCCGCAAAGGGTGCATTAGCAGCCTTGCATGCAGTGATGATGGCAAACCCTATCCTGCTTGTTATTGCGGCAATTGCAGCTTTAGTTGCGGCCTTTATTTTTCTTTGGAATCATTGTGAGGGTTTCCGTAATTTTTGGATCAACCTGTGGGAAGGCATCAAAGCCGTGGTCATGGGTGCGGTTGAAGGTATTAGCCAGTTCTTGTCGGCGGCATGGAACGGCATCAAGTCTGTTGCAGAGACTATATGGAACGGTATCGCTACCTTCTTTTCAACTATCTGGACAACGATCAGTACAGTATTTAACACTGCGATTACAGCGATAGGTTCCTTTATCACAGGTGCATTTACCGCAATCCAGGAGTTTTTTATTGGCATCTGGAATGCCATCTTTGAAGTAATTGCCCCACTGCTCGAAGCATTCCGATATCTGTTTGAGACCATCTTTCAGGCGATTCAGATTATCGTATCCGGTGTGATGACGGCAATCCAGACGAAGATTCAGGAAATCTGGAATGCGATTGTAGCGTTCCTGACTCCTATCCTAGAAGGAATAAAGAATTTCTTTTCTACAATCTGGCAAGGCATTCAGACGGTGGTGACCACTGTAGTGGATGCCGTAAAGACCAAGATCACAACTGTTTGGAATGGGATCAAGGAATTTCTGAATACGGTACTGAATGCCATCAAGAGTGTGTTCTCTACAGTATTTAATGACATTAGTTCGTTTATCACTACGATAATGAACACCATCAAATCCACGGTTCTAAACATCTGGAACAGTGTGAAGAGTGGTGTCACTTCAACCGTTAATGGTATCGCATCTGCAATCCGTTCAGGATTTGAAAGTGCGGTGGGCTATATTAAAGGTCTGATTGGACAGGCTTATTCTTGGGGACGTGATCTCATTATGGGGATCGTGAATGGTATCAAGTCAGCAGTTGGTGCTGTAGCCGATGCCGTAAACGGTGTGGCAAATAAAATCAGATCCGTACTTCACTTCTCTGTTCCAGACGAAGGTCCATTGACGGACTATGAATCCTGGATGCCTGACTTCATGAAGGGACTTGCAAAAGGCATTGAAAAAAGCCGTGGTCTTATTATCGATGCAATGGCAGGAGTAACATCCGACCTGACGCTCAATCCGCAGGTCAATTCCGGTGCGCTTGCTATGACGGCAGGAGGTGTGGGGTCCAACGGCATAAGCGGAGTTATTCAGAATCTCGCTGACATCGTTTCTCAGCTTTCCGGTCAAGGCGGAGATATCCTTATCCCTGTTTATATTGGGCAGGACAGAATCGATGAGATTGTAGTAACAGCAAACCAACGGGCAAATTTCAGATCAGGAGGCAGATAATGTTTCAGGAAATAAAAATCAATGGCATTACACTGCCAAGACCAAACGATGACCTTGTT
This sequence comes from Eubacteriales bacterium, assembly GCA_030536755.1. Lineage (GTDB taxonomy): Bacteria > Bacillota > Clostridia > Lachnospirales > Lachnospiraceae > JALFVM01. The sequence goes on from JAUNPJ010000010.1 coordinate 43,374, forward strand.
TTCAAGGACAACAAAATGACAACGGAGTACGAAACGGAGGCAGGAACTGTCCAAGTCTTTGTTCGCCGTGCATCAAAACTTACAGTTTCCGGGAACTGGACTCTGACAGGCAAATGGATGGAACAATTCCGGGTATGGGCGCAAGCCGATACGGTTATGGTAGAAGTGTATTTTCCTTCCAAGAGTGAACTCACCGCGCATGAATGCCAGTTTTCGATCGGAAGTGAAAAGCACATCCGTTATTCCAGAGATCAGTTAAAGGTTGACGGTCTTTATGAAGTCAGTGCAACGATGGAGGAGTTATAAATGTACAAGGTCTCTCAAAAATACTTAGAAGCAATGAAAAGGCCGGTACAGAGACATCGCATCAAAGGAACGGTGGGAGATGTTCCGTTCACAGAAGCGAACATCCTGTCCGGTTCCTTTTCCATTACCGGCCAATGTTCGGATGCTTCGAATGTTCAGATTGGTCAGGTATATATTACGGAATTGAAAATTACATTGATAAAGAACTTGCATCTTTCCAGATACTCTTTGAAAGGCACGAAACTGACTCCGTATTTTGGATTAAGGGTTGATGCCGGAGAATATGAGTACATTCCCCTGGGTGTGTTTACGATTTCCTCTGCAAGTTGGTCTGCCAGTGGCGTGGAGATCACAGCCTATGACAATATGGCGGACCTTGACCGCAGCTTTACAGCAAGCACCTTGATTGGCACACCATTTCAGCTTTGCAAGTTGGCCTGTGAAAGCTGCGGTCTGTCACTTGGAATGAGTGCTGTTGATTTCACTGCATTTGCAAACGGGACCACAAAGCTGCAACTTTATACTGACAATGATATTGAGACTTGGAGAGATGTTCTATCGTGGGTAGCACAAACCATTGGCTGCAATGTGTTTGCAGATCGAGATGGCAGTATTGTCTTAAGGGCATACGGTAAGCAGATTGTAGACACCATTGATACGGTGCATCGATTTACCGGATGTACCTTCGATGACTACGAAACCAGATATACAGGCATTTCCGTTGTGAATGTCGAAAAGCAGATGACCAATTATTACGGTGACCAAGAGCAGGGCGATGGTCTGACCTATAACCTTGGCACAAATCCGTTTCTACAGACTGCATCGGAAGGAACGGTTAAGAGCATGGTTCTGAACATTCTGGATGCTTTAGGGCAGATTCAGTATGTTCCATTCCATGTGTCAATGATAGGTAATCCTGCCTATGATCTAATGGACGTGTTCCGTTTTGAGGATGGACTTGCTGATGGAGATAAAATCTCATGCATGACAAAATACACGTGGACTTACAACGCTAAGTATGCTATCCAGGGTGTTGGTCAGAATCCTGCGCTTGTCAGTTCAAAGAGCAAGAGCGACAAAAATATCTCCGGGTTGATGGAGCAGGTCAAATCCATTACTAGTTCCATCAATAAGCTGATTTATGATTTTAACACAGGCCCAATCGTCGTAAAGCAGCGTGAGCAGACGTTGGGGATGATTACCTACTACATCTCGGAAGATGCAGATGTTGAAGGGCATTTTCTGATGAACTACACAGCAAGCGAATCGACCCATTTGACGATACGATTTTATGACCAGGCAGTGGAGGAACTTTATTCTCCGGTTGAGATCGATATTGTGGAGGGAGAAGGTCAGATCAGTATTCCCCATGCATATCTTACCCGTTCGGTAGGAGTTCACGGAGTGTATGTCACAGCACAGTGCCTATCCGGTGAAATCTATATTGATACCAGAGGTGTATTTTTTACAATTGACGCAGGTAACTTTGCCGAAGCCGTGGATGACATCAGCATGGATGTCCGGGATATTACTATGCGGCAGCTTTTGGAATCAAATGGTCCAGACCAGATTTGGATTGTTGGACTGGAAGATGGAAAAATGCTTGTCAGCAAACGAGCTTATTCGGAAAGCTATAACTCCAATCCGGAATGGGAAGGCGTTTACACTCCGGGTAAAGCAAAAGATGTAGCGATTGAATTTGACGGAACATGGGTGCTTCGTGACAAAGATGAAAAGTTCACCATAGAAACAGAAGATCAGCCGTGGTTCTTCTGGGTGGATGAAGAAGACAAACTCATCGCACAACGGGGGGAAGATGAAGATACAAGATTGGAATTGGATACCGAAGTGAGCCAGGTCAGTGCCTGCAGGGGTTACAGTTCCAATCTTTATCCAGAGCAAGATCAAGGTCTTGTCGTATTGTATGTAAAAGGCGAAAAACCGTATTACCGTCAGTATGTGTATGATGTAGGGCTGAAAGCAAAAAGGTGGCTTGATGCTGAAATTTTGATGGACGAAAAGGTTGAGTTTGCAAGGGTTCATAGGCTGAATGATTATCGTTTGGGTTTTGAACTTACAACCGAAAGCAGAAACCTTTGGATGTATACGGCAAGAACTTATGTTGCCCAGGCAGTGCCAAGAGAGTGTGTTCGCACATCTATTCAAGAAAACCTGGCATTTTTATACTGTCCTGCAGATACAGATTTATCCGTTGTAATGGAGCCGATTGTCAGTGAGGATATGCTTTTAATTCAACTCAATGTCAATCGTGAATTGGTGTGTTTCGATAGCAGCATGAGGGATGTGGTCACCTTTAACGAGGATAGTATTAGTTCGTCTGATGTTGAAAAGATTTCCTTTGAAAACCACGATGGCGGGTCAACGATTGTCATCAAACTAAAGAACAGACCAAAGAAGCTGATAACGTATATCTATGTGAATAAGGCAAAGGTCAATGATCTGCTTTGCAAAATTGGCTCATACGGAACAATTATTTGCCCGTTTATGACTGCAACCATAGATACAACCGTTTATCGGTATATGGATATTTCTGAAACTATCGTAATGGGAAGTAAGGACAGCAATATCAGATATACGCCAGTAGGTGAAAACACTTATCGCCCGAAAGCAGAAGTTGTGTCTGTGGAAGTGCAGAAGACAAACTTGCGATACATCCCAGTAGGATATCAGAACTATGATGCCGCAACAGAGGTTGTTTCTTTTGAAATGACATCCCCTGGAATTGTATATCAGCAGACAGGTACTTCACCAATTTAAGGAGGAGCAGTTTATGCATGGAAAAATCGGTATGAAGAATACCTACACAATTTATAAATATGAAGAGGGTCAGAAGGTCATTCTGGCTCATTTTCATAATATCGTTTTGACGAGAATGAAGCAGATGCTTACAAATGACTATGGGTGCAAAATCCATTCCATCTGGTTTGGAGAAGGCAGTACGGAGCCGTCTGCATCCGATACAAAACTTACGAAAGAAAAATGGACCTTCAGTTGGAACTATAGCAATATCATTTCTACAAAAGACCCCTATTTATCGGAAGATGGAACGTGGAATGTAGAATGCACTGCAAAGGTGGATGCGACTTCTGCTTATACAGGTACCGTCTCCGAAGTTGGTCTTTATATGATCGGTTCAAGTGGCGGCAGTATGTACTTGTGTACTCATGCGTTGATTAAGGATGCGGAAGGCAACCCCATGACAATCACAAAAACGGATACGGAAGTGCTGTATGTAGATATTCATATTCAGTATCAGCTGAATGCAGAAGCAGGATTTACCTGGACAAAATGGTATTACTACCTGATTGGGCAGGGTTCGAACACAAGTGGCAGCTGGCCGCAAATTCCTGCACTGAACAGCATGAAGATTGCGATGCTTCGTGCTTACCCGGATATGATGACAAACGGAAACCGCATGGGTAGTGAGGTGCAGTTAACGCAGTCATTCAACACGAACACAAATGTTCTGACCTGCAGCAACGGCAGATTTGGTACGGATAATGGCAAGGAACAGGAATATGTGAATGCCATTGGTCTGATCCCTTCCTATTGGCAAAGGCCAAGCTATGATTATTACAGGCCGAATATTCCAATTGGTTACTGGACATTTCCGAATGCAGAGATTTTTCCGAATCAGACTCTGGAAAATATGCGTGTTGGTGTCGGTGATGGAGAAACAAAATCCTTTGATCCCCCATTGTATCTGTGGGTCAAGGACTCGGAGCAAATCTATGTAGATGGTGTTCTGCAGATACGAGGCGTGGATTACACCTGTGACCATAGAAACAATATGGGGAATCTCTATTGCCTGCATCCCAGTAATTTCTGTACTTTGAAGAATGAGATGGTGCGTCAAAGTTCAGTAGCAACCACAGGCATGGGATATCACCCTCTCAAGGGCGGTGGCAACGATGTTTCCAGTAGTTCAAGTAACGAACGAAGAGTGTATCTGGTTTGGGATAAGGATCATCCGCTTGAATGGGAATTGAACGAAGACCCACAAATCGGTATCGATGCAGACTTTTTTCAGATGAATGCCATTATGAATACTGCCGGTTCCTATAACTACTGGAGATATGCAATTTTTATCATCAGCTATTCCAATGATGGAAATGAATGGACAGAAGCAGGAAGATGGACTTGCCCGGATAATACCGCCAGTGCAACTCATCAGTTTGATTTTAAAAACACAGTAAAAGCAAAGCGTTGGAAACTTGAAGTCGATGTGTCCGGGTGCAATGACAATATCAAGAATGGCCGTTTTTATTCAGATTCCATCAGTTATCTTCATCGCAACGGTTCGCCTATCGTATTTACGAAGGCACCAGCAGCAGATGCCATCATCACGATGTCGGCTGACATTGATAGACCGATGAAGAATGCAAATTTTATTCTGGATGTTAATCCGACATTCCAGCTTTAAGGAGGTTTATCAGTGGCTTTAAAGATTGAAAGAATCATAGATTTAACGGCCTATGCTCACAATCCGGAGCCGAAGGTCGTAAGCCAGCTTTCAATCATTCATGAAGCGAGTGATGGAGAGCTGGTTCAATACTACATTGACCCGGAAAATGAAACCCAGGGTGATAAGAACACTTACGCCATTGGAGTATATGATAAGGATTCGCAGGCTTATATCTACACGGACTATCCTGATGTTGTTTGGGGTGAACCGGATCAGCGCATCTGTGGTAATCGTATTGAGCGTTTAGGTGTGAAGGCATTCCCGGATGTCGGTGCGATAGCTTTCTACAAGCTAAAGCACAGGAATATCACGAGGATTGTAGCTCCGGTCAATAAGAAGGGGCAGAAAAACAAAGCGCCTGAATTGGCAGCGGTGGTAAATGAGGATGGCACAATCACCTTTACGATTACACCGCCGGACGAACCGAGGTATTCCTGCTATCGAATCGTAATGCAGAGTGGGATTTATATGCAGGACATTATCACCTATGACCCGGAAGTTGTGGCAAAGCCGCCAAAGGTCAGCGGTGAATATCAGTGTTTTGCAATCGGCTATGGTAAAGAGGGGCAGTTGCTATCCAGGGACAGCAATATTCTTACTTTGCAGTTATCTGGAAAATCGAATGTCTTTGAACCTCCGTATTACACAAAGAAACAAATGGCAAGCCTTGATGAGCGAATCAAAAGGCTGGAAGAAATGTTGACAAATGAATAGACGGTTATTAAGTGAGGCAGTCCAACTGGGCTGCCTATTTTGATGGAGGAACAAAATGGTTGAAATTATTTGTGCGGTGGTTGCAGCTTCTGCGACCATCATCTGTGCCTGGATTGCTGCAGAGAATAAAAAGTACGAAGCCTCCAGGGAAAAACAGGACAAACTCGCTGCCGCACGAGCTGCACAGCGAGCCAAAGAAGCAAGACTTCAATTGCAGATGATTAATGCAAACGGTCAGTTGACAGTTGGTGTGGCTATGGCACTGAAACATGGTCATTGCAATGGAGAGGTAGAAGCAGGACTGGCAGCAGTCCAGGAAGCCAATACCGAATACACAAAATTCTTAGAAGAGGTCGCACTCGACCACATGAATGAAGGAGGTATTTCAAAATGAAGAAAATTGATTGGGTAAGAAAACTGACATCACGAAAGCTGTGGACCGCGGTAGGCTCTTTTGTATCCCTGCTCATTGTAGCACTCGGATATTCTGAGAACACAGCTGTTCAGATTACTTCTCTGATTATGGCAGGAGCTTCGGTGGTAGCTTACATTATCGGAGAAGGGCTTGTGGATTACGCATCCGGCGGAGCAGAAAAGGAGGATGAATAACATGAAACTGGTACAGTCGATTCTTACGAAAAACCCCTGCTATACGGCAGGAAAGAAAATAATTGTGAAAGGACTTATGCTTCACAGCGTTGGATGCCCTCAGCCGAAGGCATTCGTTTTTCTTAACAGCTGGAATCAGGCATCTTTTGGAACTGCCTGTGTGCATGGCTTCATTGATGGAAATGATGGAACAGTGTACCAAACTTTACCTTGGAATCACAGAGGATGGCATGCAGGTGGTTCTGCCAACAATACGCATATCGGCGTGGAGATGTGCGAACCTGCCTGTATCAAGTATACGGGCGGGTCGTCTTTTACCTGCTCCGATACTGCCACAGCAAAAGCTTGTGTGAAAAGAACTTATGAAGCGGCAGTGGAGTTGTTCGCAATGCTCTGCAAACAATATGGGCTGAATCCGCTGACGGACATCGTTTCGCACAAGGAAGGTTATACCAAAGGCATTGCATCGAACCACGGTGACCCGGAGCATCTCTGGAATGGACTCAAGATAGGCTACACGATGGATACCTTCCGAAAGGCGGTCAAGGCGGCAATGAGCGGTAGCGAACCCCCGGTCACTCCCGTGACTGATACACAGGCCACCACCTTTGCGAATCTGACTGAGGAGCAGGTTATCAACAAAATCGGCACACTTTTCACCGCAGACCAGAAACGCAGTGGTATTCTGGCCTGCATTTCTTTTGCCCAGTTTATTCTGGAGAGCGGTTACGGCAAATCCGAACTGGCGCAGAAAGCCAATAACTGCTTTGGCATGAAGAAGTCTCTGTCCGGCAACACCTGGAGCGGCTCTTACTGGGACGGAAAAAGCACCTATACCAAGCAGACCAAGGAGCAGAACAAGGACGGCAGCTATGCGACCATCACGGCGGAGTTTCGCAAATACGCCAGTGTGGAAGATTCCATCGCCGATCACTCCGCTTATCTGCTGGGGGCTAAGAATGGCACTGACCTTCGCTATCCGGGGCTGAAAGGCTGCACCGACTATCGTAAAGCGGCGCAGATCATCAAGAATGGCGGCTATGCGACTTCTCTCACTTATGTGGACAAGCTGTGTGCCATCATCGAGAAGTGGAGCCTGACCAGGTTCAACGATACTGGTAACGCTTCGACAACCACCTGGTATCGTGTTCGAAAGACCTGGGCGGACTCCAAGAGCCAGAAGGGTGCTTTCCATAGTCTGGAGAACGCAAAGAAGTGTGCGGATGAGAACGCAGGTTATTCGGTCTTTGATGAAGCCGGGAATGCGGTATATCCTGTTCAGCAGCAGTTTACTCCGTATCGGGTCAAAGTCAAAATCAATGATCTCAATATCCGCAAAGGCCCTGGCACAGACTGTGCCAAATGGGGCAAGTACACGGGTGCCGGAGTGTTCACCATTGTGGAGGAAGCCGATGGCCCCGGTGCAACCAAATGGGGACTTTTGAAGTCCTATGCGGACAAGCGAAATGGCTGGATTTCCCTCGACTATACCAACAGGCTGTAAAGCGTTATCAAGGCTCTGTATTATGGTTTTTCTCCATAGTACAGAGCCTTTTTTGCGTCAATGTATATTGGTTCGTTCTAAAGAACGATAAATTGGTTTATAGCTTCTGTATAGGCTGAAAGGCAGCAGATATAATATCTTTAGAACTAAAAATCGTTCTGAAGGAGGTGTTACAATGGATTTGAGAGTTGTTGGTCTACGGATTAAAGAAGCAAGAGAAGCGAAGAATCTAACGCAGGAAGACCTGGCAGCCCTTGTTGACCTAAGTCCGACACATATCAGTGTGATTGAGCGTGGTCTGAAAGCCGTAAAACTGGATAAATTCGTGGCAATCGCAAATGCGCTTGATGTTTCTGCGGATAGACTTTTGGTTGATGTTGTGACACGATCCGTTGATGGAGTGGCGAATGAACTGTCACAGGCAATTAAGAAGTTTCCGCAGGATGAACAAAAGAGAATAATCAAAGCAGTAAGGGCTTATGTTGAGGATTAGCAGAAGGGTGTTTCAGTATCGCCCTTCTTTTTTTTCTCGCATTTTTGGTCGAATCGTGTCGAGTAAAAAAGATTTCATTGTGTGTCTATTTATGCTATATTAGTTCTAAAGAACAAGTAATAAGTCTACAAAAGAGGGGTATTTCTATGAATGTCAATGAAATTATTAAGCAAGTAGCCAAGGTACACAATACTACACCGGAAGAAGTATATGCTGAAATGCAGATTGCTTTAGATGCCGCATTTCAAAGCAAAGACCCGGATGTCAAAAAAGCATGGGCAAAGATTCCATTTCAGGGTGAACGCCCGACCCCGGAGGATGTGATACCATATCTGGCAAGTCAGCTGAAGGCATCGCAGGAGGCAGTTTCGTGAAAGGTTTCGGGTGGTTCATGATTCTGGCTCTATTAATATGTTGCATTATCTCTGGGTGCAGTAGTAAAAAAGAAGGAGAGCCGGATTTGCTCAGTAGCTTTAGCGTGAATCGTGATGAAAACCTTGTAGTAATAGCGAATCGGGGTGAGATTGAGGATAAGGATGAATTTGCACGGTTGCTCGTGCGAATGTGCAAAGAGAACTCATTCCAATCCATCAAGTTCTCCACAGACCGTGGTTATGCAACGAGTCTGGATATGCGAGTGTATCTTTGGCGGGATGAGGTCGAAGGTAATGATCCTGTCATGACCGTGGAATACAAACCGGAAGAGTGGAACCCCGATTATGATATCATAAATAACCCAGAAGAGTTCAACCTCTATGTGGATGGTGAACTGATCGAAAATCAATAACAAAAGAAGATAGGCTCAGTATTACGGAAATGCCGTATTACTGAGCCTATTTTTTTTTATGCCTTCTGTACAGGTGTCTCATTGAAGATTCTGCAGGTATTTTTCAGAAAAAACGGAAAAATGCTCATCTGGCTGTCCGTAAGAAAGCAGAAGGGATGACCCTTCAACGATTGGAGGACATCAGTTATGACAGATGAACAGCGTGTGCAGATAATCAATCTCCGGGAAGCCGGAAATGGATATAAGAAAATTGGTCAGCTTCTCGGCTTATCAGAAAACACAGTAAAGAGCTTCTGCCAGCGCAGAAACCTTGGTGGTGTTGTCGTTCAGACGGTAGCAGACGTTTCGGTTTGTAAGTGCTGCGGCAAAGCTGTCCCACAGACCGCTGGAAGAAAGGAAAAGAAGTTCTGCTCCGACCGTTGCCGGATGAAATGGTGGAACAGCCATCTCGAACAAGTGCAGAGAAAAGCAAATTACGACTTCGTTTGCCCAGTGTGCAAGAAGCCTTTTACGGTCTATGGAAATGCGAACAGGAAGTATTGCTCCCATGAGTGCTACATCGAGGATCGGTTTGGGGGTGGCAGCAGATGGTAAGCCCAGAAATGAAAAGCCTGGTGCTAAAACTGCGAGAACAGGGGCTTGGTTATAAACGCATTTCTGCTGAGACGGGGCTTACCCTGGGAGCAGTTAGAAACACCTGCAGAACGGCAGAAAAGAATACCCCATCAAATGGAAGTGTATGTCTATGCTGCGGTAAAAAATTGATCGTATCGAGGGGAAAAGGAAGACCGAAAAAATTCTGTTCTGACAGGTGCCGTAATCAATACTGGCGACAGCACCTTGATGAAAAGAAGGAAAATTCAAAATCCGTTTATACGAAAACATGTGCGTATTGTGGAAAAATCTTTGAGGTTTATGGGCATAAGGCGCAGAAATACTGTTGCTATGAGCATTCCGTCAGGGACAGATATGGTGACAACAATCGGAAATAATCACAGCTAAAATTTGGTGGATTTATGGTGAGAAATGAGTTGCTATTAGGAGGCTTTAGAGTGACTAATAGACTACCAAAAGAAGGAGGTTTGAGACTATGCAACTTAAAGGGATTTTAAAAGACCGAAAGCTGCTTGTTGCTGCGATTGCGGAAGAGACAGGTGTTGAACCTGAGTACTGCGGAGCCCCAACTTTTCAGTATAAGATTGGAGACTACCGTATCCTTCGTGACGGGACTTTGGAAGTTGCCGATGAGGATGCGGATGAGCAGATGCTTTTAAGGCTTGCAGAAAAAGGCTTGGTTGAAAAATTAGAGGAAGAAGACGAAGGAGCGATCGTTTTTTATCTCAAGGATTATCCTGGGCATACAGCAATAAATGTGGTGAATACGATTGCCGCCAGGGAAAAACTGATAAATAAAGCAGTTGGGAAGGATAATGCTTTTCATGTAAGCACTGCTCTAATGCGTTTGATAAAAAAGGAGAATCCAGCGGATGCCAATGAACTTACAGACCTTATTTTTCAATGTGGAAATGAGAATGCACTTAAGGGTCTATGTATTACTCCGGAGAAAATTGTTTTCACAGGATTTCCCGGAGAGAAAACAGAAGATACACATTTTGCTCTGGCAGAACGGATTGTAGAAACAGCGGCGGCAAAAAAATGGATGAAATCTGATATGGTTAAAGTGGAAAATGAAAAGTACAGTTTCAGGGTGTGGTTGATATCTATCGGAATGGTGGGTAAAACCTACTCAAAAGCAAGGGAGGAGTTGTTAAGACCGCTTGCCGGAAATACAGCATTTAAAACAGATGAACAGCAGAAGTTATTCAATCAGAGTAGAAAAAGAACACGAAGGACAGCAACAAAAGAAGACGAAGATTTTATTCTTCTGTAAATGAAGAGGAGGGAAAAGAATGGACAAGAATGTAATTGTGATTCCTCCGGATGAAAAAGAGAAACGGTGCATCAGGGCAGCGGTTTATTGTAGAGTATCAAATAAACATGAAGATCTTGAAAACTCCCTGGAAAACCAGATCAGCCATTACCGCAAGGCTGTAGGAGAAGACCCACGCTACGAACTCACAGAAATATATTACGACTTTGGTATTTCGGGGTACAAGGAATCCAGACCAGGATTTCAGAAGATGATGGCGGATGCGGAAACCGGGAAGTTCGAGATCATCATCACAAAGGCCATTACAAGATTTGCAAGAAATACCGATACGGTATTGAAAGCAACCCGTCGATTAAAGGAACTGGGGATTGGTGTTTTCTTTGAACTGCAAGGTATCAACACCTTATCGCAAGAGGGTGAACTACTGATGACACTTTATGCAGCTTTCGGACAGGCAGAAAGCGAAGGGGCAAGGATGCACACGCTCATGTCAATCAAACGGAGATACGAAAATGGAAAACCACCACAACAGTTGCACAGATGCCTTGGTTATTGTAAAAATGCGGATGGCGAGTTTGTGCCGGATAAGAATGCTCCGCTTGTAATCGAAATGTTTGAGATGGCAGCGGATGGATTCACGGTAGGGCAGATTACAAATTATCTGAATGCAAAGGGAATCAAGACTCAAAACGGTAAGAAGTATTGTAGAACTGGGGTGACACGCATTTTGCGGAACGCGGCATATAAGGGGGATTTTATCTGTCAGAGGTACTATGTGGATGAAAACCGCAGGCTTGTTTTGAACAGGGGGGAAAAGCAGATGTATTACATCGAAGAGGATCATATACCTATTGTTACCAGGCAGTTATGGGATGCGGTTCAACAGGCACTTGATGCAGCAACACGTAAGGTTGCACCAACCAAAAGTAAACCACTCCCTCTGAACGATGAGAATTATCCGTATCGAAATAAGCTGTTCTGTGCGAAATGCGGGCATCGTTTGTCCAGGGCAGTACGAGCAGGAAGAGTTTTGTGGGAGTGTAACGGGAAGGGAAGATTTTCGCAGGAATTCTGTTCAGGGGTAATTATTACAGATGACGAGATTCGAGAGGCATTGCCTTTTGAAGAAAAACAGTACATTTCAGCAAGGGAGGACCGCGGTAGAATTACAGGCTTTGATTTCATACCAGAATCGGAATGGTCGATATGCCATAAAAAGAAGATTCATCATGCAGCTGTCCCCGAACTTAGCGAGGAGAACTACCCTTACATGAATCGGATTTTTTGCAAGTATTGCGGTTCAAGACTACGGAGAATTATCTCGAACGCAGGAAAGGTCACATGGATCTGTGATAATTCGAGCCGATTGGGAAAGGCATACTGCAAAGGTATCCGCGTGCCGGATGAGAAGCTCCAGCCCTTGAGAGAACTAACTATAGATGCATACATCGGAAAGGAGAAAAAGAATGGCAAAGAAAGTTACGGTTATTCCCGCAAACCAGATAAACAAAAAAAGCAATAACAGAACACAAAAAAAGAAAATCAGGGCTGCAGCATACTGCAGGGTATCCACAGACCAGGAAGAACAGTTAGGTTCTTTTGCAAATCAGGTGGAATACTACACAAACTACATCAACAGCAATCCCGATTATGAGATGGCAGGCATATTTGCGGATGAAGGAATCAGTGGAACCGGTACAAAGAAAAGAACTGGATTTATGGAGATGATAAAAGCCTGTGAAGAAGGCAAGGTCGATCTGGTTATTACAAAGTCCATCAGCAGATTTGCAAGGAACACGCAGGACTGTCTGAACTACTCAAGAAAGTTGAAGAACATGGGGATTCCCATCATTTTTGAAAAAGAATCCATTAACACGATGGATGCAACGGGAGAGCTGCTCTTTACAATACTCAGTTCACTGGCGCAGGAAGAATCGAGGAACATTTCAGAAAATACGTCTTGGGGAATTCGATCCAAATTTCAGAAAGGTATTCCACACCTGAATGCTGATAATTTTATGGGCTATGACAAGGATTCGGATGGGCATCTGGTTATCAATGAAGACCAGGCTAAGGTTGTAAAAAGAATTTTCCAGGATTTTATGGAGGGGTGGAACTTATCGGAAATCGCGAAGCGCCTGAACGATGATGGCATTCCTGGAGTCCACGGTGAATCGAAATGGTGCGCTGTGACCATCCGCCGGATGCTTCAAAACGAGAAGTACAAGGGTGATCTTCTGATGCAGAAGACCTATACAGCAGATTTTTTGACAAAGTTACAGGAAGAAAATGACGGCAGTCTTGAGCAGTATTTTGTTGAGGATAACCATGAGGCAAGCATAGACCGGGATTCCTGGGAGGCAGCTCAGTTGGAACTCCTGAGAATAGATAGATTTAAAAAAGTCCACAAGATTAAGGACACTGGCTCCTGTACCTTTGATCCATTTTTCTCAAAGGTCTTTTGCGGGAACTGTGGCGGCAAGTATATCCGCAAGTACTGGACAGGTATCAAGTCAGTTTTTTGGAAATGCGCAAATGCAGAAAAGGCAAAGGGATGTACCTGCTCATCCGAAAACATTCGAGAGGCAGCCCTTCGGAAGGCAGTAGTTGTAGCATGGAACAGCCTCGTCGAGAATCGAGAAGAATACATTCCGGTATGGGAAAAGAGCATCCGGGAGGGAGATGCCTTGCAAAGGCTGAGAGGAAGACAGATGATAGAATTGACAGCTGAGGGGACAATAGAAGAGGAAATTACGGAACTCACAAGAATGGTTTTGACGGAGATAATCGTCAAGGATAAGAACAATCTTACTGTGGTATTCATGGATGGAACGAAAAAGAATATCAGCTTGTAAGAAATAAAGATAGAGGACAACGGCTTCACTATTGCAGTGAGGCCGTTAATTTTTTGGTGCAATGTGGATGGATAAAGCGGCTAGGTTTCATTACTCTAATGTTCAAACGTGGTGTCAAGGGGGTCAGATTTTTAGTAGGGGTGTCATTTTTATTCTTGGGGTGTCATATCAGTTTTGACACCCTTTACAAGATACTGCAAACTATTACTACTTGGAGTACGATGAGTGTTAGGCGGCGGTGTTGGTTGCAATCAGCATTCCTATTTTTGCATCTCAGTTGGAGAAGAGCCGCGATGCTGTTGACGAGGCTAATATCCGTGCGGCGTATGCGGAACTTTCTGCTGCGTTGATTTCTGATGATGGTACGTCTACTACTCCTACGGAGCTTGGCCTTGGTTCTGACTGGACTGGAACCCTCACCAATAGCTCTGGCACAATTACTTACACTTTCTCCGGCAAAGGCTTGGAGACCGGCTGGAATGGTGGAACCTCCGTTACTTCAACCGACATTGGCGGTCTGTCTGTGACAAACGTAGCCAATGCAATTAAAATCAATTTCACTGTTACGACTGGTGCTATTACCGCGATTGCCCTGTCGGCTTCTTAAGCAGTTAAAAGAGGACAGGGGGACAGGTTTGTATCCGGATTTCCACTACATATCTCAATTGCTAGCATGCCTGAACGCCAAGACAATTGATTGGGGAGGACAGGGGGACAGGTTTGTGTCCGGATTTCCACTACATATCTCAATTGCTAGCATGCCTGAACGCCAAGACAATTGATTGAAAAATCATTCACGGAGGACAAGGGGGACGGTTCTGTGTCCGGATTTCCACTACATATTTCAACTGTCAACGCCCCCGAACGGCAAGGTAGTTGAGTGAAAAATTACTTGCGAATGAAAAACATGAAGCCGTTACATCGACGAATGAAACGTTGGTGTGGCGGCTTCTTTGGAAAAATCGGTGCCTGTCACGATAAAGCGAGAAAGGAAGTGTGAAGATGCCAGTAGTAAATATAAAAAATGTAAAGAAATGTGCCTTTTGTAAATATTGGTATGATCCAACAAATAGTGCAATATCACCGCATTCTCCTCAAATAAATCAATGGATCTATGATGAGAAGTTTAAGAAAAAATGTATTCAAAAGAATTTTGATATGAAGGCAAGTTCATTTTGTAGCAAATATGAGTGTAAATTAGAAATAATGAAGTGATATTTAATTATTAAAACTTCCCATATACTAAATGGACTTGGTACCTTATTGGTGTGGGAAGTCTGAGCTGATTATTAATAATTGTAGCAAAAGAGGAGATGAATCATAAAATGAGCGAAACAAATTTTAACGAATACAACAATGAGATTGAAGAAGAAAATTTCAATTCAAATGATGATGAGTTGTTTATCAATATGACAGAAATGTATAAGGAATGGGAAGAAGCAGAGTCAAACGAAGAAGATCATATTGAAAGTGGAGAGGTAGCAGGTAATAAAATTGGAGAGAGCATTGGAAAAAGCGTTGGTGTTGGAATTAATGTAGGGAGAAAAATGGGGAGAGAAATCAGTAAAGGCTTTTTGAAAGGTGTAGGTATGGGTATAGGTATTGGAAAAGGATTAGGAAAAGGAATTAGAGATGAAATAAAAAAATATAATCAAAAATAAGAAGAGGACAGGTATATAAGGACAGGGGAACAGATATGTGCCCGGAGTCTTAGCCCAAGAAGGAAGGACAGGGGGACAGGTATGTGTCCGGATTTCTGCTACATATTTCCAGATATGGTGATAGGCACGATTAAAGAAAACTCATTGACGAATGAAAAACATGAAGCTGTCACATCGACTAATCTAACGTTGATGAAGCGGCTTTTTGTGACCAATGGGCAATCTAGAAAGTCGGACATAAACCTGTCCCCAGTTCATGTCTGGCGGATATTTACGCCGGGCTTGTGAAGGATAAGAATATTTATGGTTCAAAGATCATTCCGCTTCCGGAACCACGATTTATTGTGTTTTATAATGGAGTGGAAGAACATCCGGACCATGAAGAGCTGAGAATTTCGGATGCATATCAGGTGAAAGAAAAGAATGTGGCATTGGAACTGGTGGCGGATGTTCTGAATATCAACGCAGGCCATAATGAAAAGCTTTTGAAGGCATGCAAGACGCTGGGGGATTATGCGGAATATGTACGCAGAATTCGTGAGTATGCGAAAGAAGTTCCGATAGAGAAAGCAGTAGAAAGAGCGATTCAGGAATGCATACGGGAGGATATTCTGCGAGAATTTCTGAAGAAGAACAGATCGGAGGCGAAGGCTATGAGTATTTACGAATATAACGAAGAAGAACATATGCGGATGGAACGGCAGGATGCCTTTGCAGATGGGTTTGAGGACGGATTTGAAGATGGATTCAAGGCTGGAAGCGAGCAGGAGCAGGCAAATACGGAACGAGAACGCCAGAGAGCTGATAAAGCGGAGGAAGAAATCCGCAAATTAAGAGAAGAACTGGAGAAGCTGAAGAAGAGATAATTGGGAAGGACAGGGGGACAGGTATGTGATGAAGCGGCTTTTTGTGACCAATGGGCAATCTAGAAAGTCGGACATAAACCTGTCCCCAGTTCATGCTAATATATATCGAATTTCCAGAGAGGATGAATAACCGCTGGCGGTTTCATGGAGCACTTCATCACCATCGTTCATGCATTGCCTCATGGCATTGCATACCATTGGAAATCGACTCTTGAGCTTTAACGCTTTATGAATTTCGTTTGCCCTTAACTCTAAGGTGCATTTTCCTTCCTTCGTGGCCTGTTTCTTTAGTTGTTCAATATAATCACGAATATCTGCTGTAGAAATTTTCCCTTCGTTTTTTTCTTGTACATTTCCTTCTATCATTGCCTGTAATTCTTTTATTTCGTCTTCCAGACTTTGAATGCGAGATAACATTTCAACGATAATTCTATCATAATTCATAGAAATTCTCCTCCTTTTACTAAAAGAATATCATGATTTATATTAGAATGCAAGTAGAAAAAAATAGAATTTTTGAAGAACACAAAAACCGTTCCACATGTCCGATAAATGCTAAAATCTCATTTTTGACACTTTGAGTACTTTTTGGATTATTGATATGTCAAACATCCGAGCAGGAGAGGTCAGGCAATGTTGATGAAACGGCTTCTTTGCAATCGGATACAGTTCCAGAAATCTGTCTCATGTTTTATCATGCAAAATAAAAAAGAAATATTGCAATCTGTTTATATACATGTTAGAATAAATCAAAAGCATTATATTTCTATTTTTCTATATGGCAGTCGCCGTGTCAAAGATTCTATATTCATTTCTGGAAATCTCAATGCTTTGATCCCAATTGATAAGAGTAGAGAGGTTTGCGGATAGTATAGAATCCGGAAGCCTCCTGCGTGTAAATGAAAGGAGGATTCCGATGGCAGCAAAGAAGGTTCAGAAGAAAAAGAGCGTCAGTAAAAAGAAGACGGTAGTTTCCGAGGCCAGTTTGGAAGAACGCTATGAAAAGTATAAGGATATTTTAAAAAAACTGACCATTATGAGTGATATCTTTATGCGGAACGTATTCAAGAGGCAGGAGTGTACGGAATATGTCCTGCAGGTAATCATGGAGAGAAAGAATTTGAGAGTTTTGGATCAGACCTTGCAGAAAGATTATAAAAATCTGCAGGGAAGATCCGCAGTACTGGACTGTGTAGTGCGAGATGCAGATGGAAATCGATTTGATGTGGAGATTCAGCAGGAAAGCGAAGGAGCTTCACCGAAGAGGAGCAGATATCATAGTAGCCTGGTGGACATGAATACCCTGAATCCGGGACAGAAGTTTGAAGAATTGCCGGGGGTATATGTGGTTTTTATCACAAGGGAAGATGTGTTAGGATACAATTTACCAATATATCACATCGGCAGGACTATCAGGGAAAATGGCGAGGAATTCAAGGATGCCTCCCATATCATTTATGTAAACGCTTCAAACAGGGAAGATAGCGAACTTGGAAGACTCATGCATGATCTGAATTGCGCAGATGCGAAGGATATGTATAGTGAAATACTGGCAAAACGTGTCTATGAGCTGAAAGAGACACAGGAAGGAGTGGATATTATGTGTCGTGAAATGGAACAGATTTATAAAGAAGGAGAAAAGCGTGGTGAGAAACGTGGCGAAAAACGCGGCGAAAAACGCGGAAGAAAAATAGGAATCGCTGAAGGCGAGATGAAAAAAGCAAAAGAAACAGTGGTTGAGCTTGCGAAAAGAAATATGCCGGCGAAAGATATTGCTGATGTTACGAAAGTGAGTGTGAAGCTTGTTCAGAAATGGCTGGCAAAAGCATAAGTCTGGGATGACTCCGAGGATGGATGAAACCATAGGGAACCGCTCCGAGGTTCCCCCTTGTTTTTTTACTTAAAAAATATATAATATACTTATAAGATACTAACTTACGAGTATATTATATGGAGGAGCTTATGTTTTATTGTCGAGATAAGGAACTGAAAAAATTGAATAAACTTTATTCTGGCAGCCGATTTGAGTATATTGTAATTTACGGAAGACGTCGTGTTGGCAAGACGGCACTAATCAATGAATTCTGTAAAGATAAGCCAGTCATTTATTTTTCAGCTCTCAGCGCAACGGAGCAGGAAAATCTCAGAGCTTTGTCCAGAGCCATTCAAACTTATAAGGATCCGGAATCAGCCGTTGTTCCGGAATTTCAGTCTTTTGATGATGCGTTAGAGGAAATCGGCAGAATTGCAAAACAGAAACGGATTGTTTTTGTTATAGATGAGTATCCTTATCTTGCAAAATCCAAGCCGTCTATTTCTTCCATGTTTCAGCATCTGATTGACCATGTGTGGGCAGAGAGCAAGCTGTATCTGATCATGTGTGGTTCTTCCATGAGTTTTATGGAGAATCAGGTACTCGGCTATGAGAGTCCTTTGTTTGGGCGCAGAACTTCACAATTTAAAATAGAACCATTGTCCTACAAAGATACAGCGGTTTTTAATCCGGATTTGTCGTATGAAGATTCTGCATATATTTATGGAATTACAGGCGGCGTGCCGCATTACATCAATAAGTTGGATGTAAGAGGAGATCTGGATGAGGCATTGTTGGAGAATCTGTTTGACCGTTCCGGCTATTTGTTTGAGGAACCGGAAAATCTGCTGAAACAGGAGCTTCGGGAACCGGCAGTGTACAATTCGATTATTACGGCTATTGCGGAGGGGGCTTCGCGCCTGAATGAAATTGTAACCAAGACAGGTGTGGAATCCGGACCTTGTATGAAATATCTGAAAGTGCTGATGAATCTTGGCATTATTAAGAAAGAAACACCGCTGACGGAAAAGAAAGGAAGAAAGACCATTTATCTTCTTGCAGACAATTTTTTTCGCTTCTGGTATCGGTTTGTACCTCAAAACATTGCGGCAATCAATTCAGGAAGGATTGAGAGAACGTATCAGACTGCAGTCAGATCACAATTGCCCGACTATATGGGATTGGTATTTGAGCAGATGTGCAGAGATTATCTGCTGTATTATGCAGAGAATCTTCCGATTGAGCTGAGTCAGATTGGACAGTGGTGGGGAACCGATTCCAAAGCAAAAAAAGAAGTCCAGATTGATATCGTGGCTTCTTCGGTGGATGAAAAAGAATTTATTATTGGATCCTGTAAATTCAGAAATAAGCAGATCGGTGTGGACGAATTGGAATTGCTCCGCCATTATGCGCAGGTATTTGGAAAAGGAAGCAGTTATCACTTCTACATTTTTTCCAAAGGTGGATTCACGCAGGGACTGCAGGAAATGGCAGAAAAGAAAGAGGTAACTCTGGTGACACTGCAAGAGTTATATCAGTGACTTTGAAGCGTCCTCTGTTGCCCTTGTTGGAATCAACTACGAGAAGGACAGGGGGACAGGTATGTGTCCGGATTTCTGCTACATATTTCCAGATATGGTGATAGGCACGATTAAAGAAAACTCATTGACGAATGAAAAACATGAAGCTGTCACATCGACTAATCTAACGTTGATGAAGCGGCTTTTTGTGACCAATGGGCAATCTAGAAAGTCGGACAGAAACCTGTACCCAGTTCATGAAAAGCAATTGCAAGACTTATATAAAGAAAAACAATCAAAAGAGAAGGGATACTCCTCTGAATTTCAAGGTAATATCCCTCCAATACTTTCTTTAAAAATTCGGAAATGCAAAAAGATAGATATAGAATAAAAAGCACACCTGTGCTATACTCTTTTTATATAGAATTCCTCTGCATATATGGAGGAAAAGTATGAACCGAAAGAAACAGTTAAAGGAGCTTACGCTCAAGGACAACTTTAGCAGGTCGTAAAGAAACCGGCACTTGGAAAACGAGTCCCCTATTATCATGGACAGATCGATATGGAACTTTTACTGAGCGGCAGTGATTATACGGAGCTGCCGGATGTATATGTGATATTTATCTGTGATTTCGATCCGTTTGCAGGTAAGAAATATCGCTATACATTCAGAAGATACTGCGAAGAAGATATAGATTTGTGTCTGCAGGAGGGCTGTAAAAGTATATTCTTAAGTACCTGTGGCGAGAATGATAAAGAAGTCCCTAAAGAGCTTGTAAAGTTCCTGAGATTTGTGAAGGCAGATCTGAGTGAGAGCGAGTTGGATTTTGAAGACGATTTTGTAGCAAGGCTTCAGAAGACGATTCAACGGATCAAAAGAAGCCGGGAAATGGAGGAACGGTGTATGATCTTTGAAGAAATGTTGAGAGATGAACGTGCGGAGGGAAGAGCAGAAGGAAAGGTAGAATCTATTCTTGAATTGCTGGAAGAATTGGGAACGATTCCGGAGGAAGTTCAGGCACGAATCATGAATGAAAAAAATTTAGAAACACTCACACAATGGCTTCGACTGGCAGCAAAAGCAGATTCTTTTGAGGAGTTTCTGAATAACATGTAAAAATCTATGTAATCATCAAAAATCATATCTATGAGTGGATATTGTAATGCCTTAGTGTGTTACAATATCCGTCTATTGTAACTATATTCAAGCCGATTCAGGCAAATATCAGTTTAACATGCAGAGGAATTCTATGAAAAACCACGGGAAGGCAAGGTAGTTGATTGAATTATATAACAAAACGCACAGTCTCTGTTTTTCCTTGCTTAATGCGAAAATAATGCATAACTGACAATTATGCAGAAATAATGCATAATTTAGAAAAGAGTATAGATAGTAGGTGTGCATATGAAAAGAGATAAATACCATACGTGCTGTTTGATCCTAAGCGTGATAGAATAAATGCAAAGCATTATATTTCTAATTATCTATACAGCAATCCAATCGGGAAGACAGTGAGCTTGGAAGATGGATGCATGATCTGAATTGTGCAGATGCGAAGGATATGTATAGTGAAGTACTGGCAAAACGTGTCTATGAGCTACGTGGCAGAGCTTGCGAAAAGAAATATGCCGGTGAAAGAAATAGCGGATATTACGAAGGTGAGTGTGAAAGTCGTTCAGAAATGGCTGGCGAAAGCATAAATCTGAAAAAAGAAAGAAAAACCTGCTGCAGGAATGCAGAGATACCAACCTTCATACATGAAATGATTTGTTAACATTTAGGGGCTTGTAAGGCGTAAAAATGCCGTACAGGCCCTGTTTTTTATATAAAATATTATAAATAAGAATAATTTAGTTTTAAAAATAATATTGGCAGGTAATATTTGTGTAATAATAGCATTAAGTATTCTGCGGGAGGAAACCCGCGGGTATTTCATGCAAAGTTTTTAATTAATTTTATAAGGAGGAGACTTTAAAATGGTAAAACAGA
>JAUNPJ010000137.1 GCA_030536755.1 Eubacteriales bacterium
CATTCGTGATTGCATCCATCTTCCGAAAAACTTCTTCTTTCGTAAAACCGATGACGTTCCAAGTGTCGTTTTCTACACCAAAAACAATACGACCGCCGGAACCATTGGCAAATGCCACCACAGTTTTCATATACTTTTCGCTTTTCGCTCATCCGGGACAAAACAGGTAAAGGCTACCTCCGTCTTGTCGGATAAGTGATCTCTGAGAATCTGGAACCGCCGATCCAGCTCCACCTTCTCATACTCGTCCAGCTCGATGCGCCGGTCTGTCAGACGGACTGTTTCCCTGACTGCTGCATCGTACCCGGCCAGCGCCGCAAACGGAGAGAACTGCGCCGCACGGTCTATCGCAGACATGCGTGGGTGCTTCTTAGAAGTCGGTTGTGGAAGATTGATGATATCTTCAAACTCGTGAATATCCACCATAATAAATATTCTCCTCTACGTTATCCACAAAGGCTTCAATTTTTATACACAAAATACGGTTATGAAACCTCATCATCTTTCGACTGTCAAATATCCAGCCTGTCTAAATCTTCTTCCGTACACTTCCTGATAATATGCTTGGTTTTTTCAAGCGGCAGAGGAACCTTATCCTCTGTAAAGTATTCCTTTTCCACCACCAGCACAATCGCCTCATGATTGTCTTTCCCTGCAGGGACAAGCACAAAATCATCCACTTCAATGGAATCATCGTCGGCAATATAATAATACCGCTTATATCCCTCCTCAAAAACAACACTGCAATATATGATGTCATTGTTACAGCGGCGTACTCTCCCATATACCGATGGATTCACAATCTCGCCCCAGCCATAGAATCTCATAAACTCAAAAACCGCTTCTATGAAATCCGCCCAGTCATCCGGCAGCCCTTTTTTATCATAGCTGCCCTGTATCATCTTTTCAACACCGGTCTCCGTATATACTTTAATCGTATAGTCTCTGCTTTCATTCGGATCTTCATACACATCCGCCGGATTGCCCTCTATATGACCAAATAAGGCTGCTGCATCCAGATCTTCCAGCAATCCTCTGACACCGTCTTCAACCTTATATTTCCGTGTGACAGAGCAGCCGGTTCCTATATTCTGAATATGCTCAATACTGTCACTGCATCCGTCAATAATCAGCGACTCTGTATAATCCCATGTTGCATATTCCACGTTTTCAGAGATTGGCACCTTCGGCTTGATTTTCGTAATCCGATGGTAGAATATCTCAATGCGATTTACGGTATCTGCTTTACTGTTTCCATCAAACACATACAATTCCGGCATATTCAGGCTGCGCCGCACCAAATCCGAAAGGTCTGTCCCTTCAATCTCAAATTCAGCACACATGGAACCCCGGAATTTATAGGTCTTCCCCTCTGCGTTTGTCAGCTCCATCTCCCAGTTCCCTATATCTGTTGCAAATACCTCTATATATTCATTTCCAAAATATGCAGCAAATGCAGACATGATTTTATCCGCCTCAGACTGCTCGATACGGAAGTTCTTCGTTCTTGACCGCTCATAGCGGCCATCTCGATGTTTACCGAAAACATAGGAAGAAAACCATACCATTCCCGCTGCATTGATAGTAATGTGCTGCTCCACCTCATCATCCGGTTCCGGACATGGACCATACCCCAGACAATTCGATACAATGCATATTTTCTGAAGCTCTCCGGTAAAAATAAATGGATTTTCTCCGGACAGCATTGCCAGGCGGCTTAATGCCAGAATGAACCATGACCGATTCTCAAACGCCAGGATAGAAGCGGCATCGTAAGCCCAGTGGTTGAAATACCGCCATCTGGAATAGATTGCAGAGCCAAGAAGTTCCATATCTGTCACGTCATCAATGATTTTGTCCAATGCTTCATAATTACTCGCCGCACTTCCGTATTTTTCTGTAAAAGCGTGCCCGCAATCCATCTGAAATCCCAGCGCTTCACAATCATCTGCCATGTAGTGATCTACAAGCTCTGTATAACTGATTGTCTGATTCCGGAACTTATCAATCCATTTTTCAGCAAAATCATGGACTTGTTTCCAATCACTCATAACATGCTCCTTTCTGAAATCACTTGCCCGGTTCCCCTCTATGCCTTGTGCCCACCGTTCTGATTATTGCG
>JAUNPJ010000086.1 GCA_030536755.1 Eubacteriales bacterium
CCAACATGACCATTCCTTTTACAAATGACTCATTTGGTTCATTTTCCTCAATATTCTGATTGTTGTCTTGTACCAACTCATCCGATGTTTCTTTTGTTGTTTTATAACAAATAATCAAAAATAATGCACATACAAGACCTATAACCGTACCATATTTAATCCATGCATTTTGTGTTCCGCCTAACATATTTGTAATCGGAATGACTGTAATCGCCGGAATGGCTCCAAATAAATATGAAAAAATATTTCTTGTAACCTGTATTTTGCTTCTTTCTTCTACGCTATTGGTTCTCATAACCGGTAATGCACTGTATGGAACGCTTATTGCAGTATATACAATGGCGCTAAACAAGACATTTGTAATCAGCAGGTATGCCAGCTGAAGCGTCACATTCAATCCCTTGGGAATTGTAAATAAAAGAAGCGTTGAGATAAAAGATGGTATGGCCATTCTCAAAAACCATGGTCTGCATTTTCCTTTCGGATTTTTGCTTCTGTCTATAATTCTTCCCATCGGAAGATCGGTAAATGCATCAATGATTTTTGTTATAAATAAAACCAGTGAAATTGTTGCGGCAGCGATTCCTACTTTTTCAGTATAAAAATATGCTGCCTGTCCGGATAACGCCATAATAAGGTTTAATCCACCCTGTCCACATCCGTCACCAAAATAATCCATAAACCGCATTGTTTTTTTGACGCCATTCTGATCTACGCCCAACTCTTTTTTTGCCATTTTTTTATCCTCCTCATTTCATTTTTGCTCCTATATCGTTACTTCAAAAGGCTTTGCCGGATTCCCTGCTTCATTATACAAGTTCACTTCATAATACGGTGTTCTGGCAAACCGAATAATAGTTCCCGCCTCATATTTTCCCGGTGTACTGATTCGACCTCTGGCGCATCACATAAGATTTTTTCCCCATATTCCGCTTTCGTCTGCCGTTGCCTCTGCACTGCGTCCGACAGGTTCTAATATGATATGTACTTTTACGCCCGAGTCAGCTCTTCCCCACACCCGAATTGGTTTCTGTCGCTGTAACGTCATATGGTTTCCGAATATCATCGCTGTTTTCAGCATTTTTATTCACCTCATTTACTGACTCTTCGCTGTTTTCAGTGCCTCATTCATCCGGTCAATGATTCCCTGAATTGCTGCTGTCGGAATATGCACAAATGTCTTAAAGTTTCTAAACGGCATGGAGTCCATCATACTCTGCATCATCAAGTCATCCGTATCATTTACTTCATCGGAAGATGCCAGATGGCTTCCTGCATTTTTCATCATCTCATGGAACACTGCTGCCGTAACCGGATGCGCCAGAATGTCTCCGAGACAGGTATTCATATCTACGGTAAATGGCAATTCTGTTTCTGTTACATATTCAAGTTCTGTTTCCAGTGCAATCCTTCTGCTTGAGTGACCAATGCAAACCGTGTATGTTCCACTTGCCGCATACCAGTCTTTCAGTGATTCGTTGTAGTAGCTCAAGCTTCTTTCATCCAGTACAAATGTAACTGTCTTCGTCTCTCCTGCTTCCAGTGCCACCTTGCAGAACCCTTTCAATTCCTTCTCCGGACGGACTGCTGTCTTTGTGTTATCCTTTACATAAAGCTGTACCACTTCTTTTCCGTAATGCTCTCCTGTATTTGTCACGCTGACAGATACGGTAATCTTTTCCTGTCCGTGCATTACTTTTTTATCCAGTGTCAGATTATCATAACGGAAGGTTGTGTAACTCAGACCATGCCCAAATGG
Source organism: Eubacteriales bacterium (assembly GCA_030536755.1). Classification (GTDB taxonomy): domain Bacteria; phylum Bacillota; class Clostridia; order Lachnospirales; family Lachnospiraceae; genus JALFVM01. The sequence continues at coordinate 1,760 of JAUNPJ010000086.1, forward strand.
CCACTGTACTTCCATTTTCTTCACATCGTAATACCGATAACCAATGAAAACACCCTCTGTATAATCTGTATTAAATTTATCATTTGCAAAGTTCAGATAACAAGGAGTATCTTCCAGCTTCAGTGGAAATGTTTCTGCCAGGCGTCCACATGGATTTGCTTCTCCCCAGAGCAGAGCGTCTGCTGCTTCACCCACACCTTCTCCTCCGAGGTACATTTCCAACACTGCGGATACTTTGTCCGCCCATGGACATTCTACCGGGCTTCCGTTGTGAAGAACGACAACCACGTTTTCCTGAACTGAACAGATTTCCTCGATCAATCTGTTCTGACTTTCCGGAAGATGCATATGCTCCCGATCATATCCTTCTGATTCAAATGCATCCGGAAGTCCGGCAAATATAACTGCTGCGTCTGCGTTTTTCGCACATTCCACTGCTCTTTTTGCAATCTCCTCTTCATAGATATCATTGTCCGCCGAGAATCCTTTTTCATATGCGATCTGACGGTTCTTCTCCTTTGCCGTTTCCAATGCGCTTGTTACACACCATGCGTTGATATGGCTGCTTCCTCCGCCCTGGAATCTTGGTTTTTCTGCAAATTCTCCGATATATGCAATCTTCTTCTGTGCCTGCAGCGGGAGAACTCCGTTATTTTCCAACAAAACAGCGCTTTCTTTTTCCATCTCCACTGCTTTTTTGTGATCTTCATTCCAGTCAACTACACCTTCTATCTGTTCTTTATCCAGAATCAGATGCAAAATTCGCTCCACAACCTTATTCAGATCTGCTTCATCCAGACTTCCGTCTTTTACCGCCGCAATAATCTCTGCATCATTGATTCCTGCGGAACCCGGCATCTCGATATCTGTTCCAGCTTTGATTCCTTGTACCCTGTCATGAATTGCGCCCCAGTCTGTCACAACACAGCCTTCATACCCCCATGCATCTCTCAAGATTTCCGTAAGAAGATTTTTATTGTCTGCGGAAAATATGCCGTTAATCTGATTGTAGCTACACATAACGGTCTTTGGTGCCGCCTCTTTAATTGCGATTTCAAATGCAGGAAGATATGTTTCATGCAATGTACGCTCAGATAAATTGGAAGAGTTGGACATTCTGCGGTATTCCTGATTGTTTGCCGCAAAATGCTTGATACTTGTTCCCACTCCCTGGGACTGTACCCCTTGAATATAGGAAGAAGCAAGCTTTCCTGCCAGATACGGATCCTCGGAATAGTACTCGAAGTTTCTTCCGCACAGCGGGCTTCTCTTCATATTTACCGCAGGACCCAGTAGAATATCCACGCCCTCTGCGTTACATTCGTTTCCAAGAATTTTCCCCAGTTCGTTTGCCATTTCCGTGTCATAGCTTGCGGCTGTTGCACATGCCGCCGGAAAACATACCGCCTTGATACTTTCATTCAGACCGAGATGGTCCCCTTCTCCCTTCTGGGTTCTGAGTCCGTGAGGTCCGTCTGACATGAACACTTCTGGAATATGCAGTCTTTCCACTGCTTTTGTATGCCAGAAATCGCTTCCTGAACATAATCCGGCTTTTTCTTCTAACGTAAGTTCCTGAAGTAGTTCCTGAATCTTTGCGTCATTTTTATTCGTCATCCCATTTTCCTCCATTTGAATATTTGTTGCTTTCTTGTGTCTTTCTGATGTCTATTATAAGTTCCCTGAATTATTTCATATTGTATTTTCGTTTCCATTTTTGCATATTCGTTGCAATTTTATTGTATAATTTATAAAATATTGATATAATTAAGAAACCTACAAATTATCATTCAGGAGATTATCTATGGAACTTATGACATTTTGTAATACCTTGTTTCATGCATGTTTTATTCCAATATATATTTACAAAGAAGGAACACTTACCAAATCCTTCCCGCATCAGGAAAATTTTACGCTTCCAACAGATGAATGCATCAATGTTCTACAGCACAGTGAGCAGACTGTCTCTTACTATATAACATCCTATCATTCCTTATACGGCTATGTACGTCTTGACAAAACCCAGGAATCAATCATTCTCGGTCCTGTCAATTACCTTCCGTATACGAACAATCAGCTCTTCCACATGCGGAGGGAATTTCAGGTTCCGACCGGAAAGGCAGAGGAGTTTAATACCTTTTTTCAAAACATTCCACGGATAAATTCAGAACAATTCTTCAATATACTGACCTTTGTCCACTACACGCTCACAAACAACCTCGTTCCCGCACATCAGATCTGTCCCATTCCGTCTGCACAGATTGAATCGAATCCTGTTGCGGGCGAACCACTTGCCGGCGATTCTGCTGCTGTTTCAGACAACGAAGGCTCACACATTACCGATTCCATTAACAAAGATTATTTCTCTGATTCCTACATCTTCTCTGATTCCGGTATTCAGAACAACAGTGAACTGCTGGAGAAAAAGCTTCTGCCGTATATTGAGGCCGGAGATGTAGACGGGCTGCAGAATTACTTTGCCTCAATGCCGCTCAATGCAAATGTAGGTATGATTGCTTCCGATCATCTCCGACAAACCAAAAATACATTCATTGTGACAATTACTCTTGTTTCCCGTGCTGCAATCAAAGGAGGATTGTCCTCTTTTCATTCCTACAAACTGTCAGATACCTATATCCGTCAAATGGAGACTTTAACGACCATTGATGATATATCTGCACTTTCCTACCATGCAATTCTCGACTTTACGGAGCGAACACGAAGCAGCGGACTTCCGCTGAAAGGTGCAGGCACAGATATGTACCATGTTATCACATATGTTCAGGAGCATATGAACGAAAAAATTTCAGTAGAAAGCATTGCACGTGACTTGGGCTTTAACCGTTCTTACCTTTCCCGCCGCTTCAAACAGGAGCTGGGATTTGATTTAAGTTCTTTTATCAATCGGTGCAAACTGGAAGCAAGCAAAAATCTTCTAACCTACACCAACAAAAGTTTGAGCGACATCAGCATCTACCTCTGTTTTTCCAGTCAGAGCCACTTTCAAAATCTTTTCAAAAAACAATTTGGTCTGACACCAATGCAGTATCGGCGCCAGACCAAAAAATAAAAATATATAATACTCACTAAATTTCAAGTGCCGTTTCTGCTGCTTTCCAGATAACATGCATCAAATTGCCGACTCTTGCAGCGTCGCCAACTATATGTACATGGTCACTTTCCTCCAAAAGCGTATTTCCCGGCACATATCCCACAGACAGGATTACGCTGTCTGCCTCTAATCGGCTCTCCGTATCTCCCTGTGTGATATAAATACCGTCGCTTTCAATCTTCTTCAGTGCTGTTTCTGTATAGACCGGAATTTTATGGTAACGAATCAGTTCCCGAAGAAGATTGGAGTTTGCCGCAGATAATCCTTTTACCTTTAAGATATCATCCAACATCTCAATGATAAACGGCTCTTTTCCTTGCAGTACAAGTTCATAAGCAATCTCACATCCGGTCAGTCCTCCACCTATGACCGCAACTTTCTGTCCGACTCCTTTCTTTCCAATAAGATACTCCACTGCCTCCGCAACATTTTCATTTTCTTTTCCCTCAATCGGAAGTTCACGAGGCACTGCTCCTGTTGCAAGAATGATTTCATCTGCCTGTATTTCCTCTAACATTTCTTTTGTTACCTTTGTATTTAGCTTCACCTGAATCGGAAGTTTCTCTATCTGATGGCGATACCACGCAATCAACATACGGTCTTTTTCCTTAAAAGACGGAGCTGCAGCCGCAATAAATACTCCACCAAGTGTACTGCTCTGTTCATATATTGTTACATCATGTCCACGAAGTGCACAGACTCTTGCTGCTTCCATACCTCCGATACCACCGCCAATGATCACAACCTTCTTTTTTGTCTCCGCAGGTGTGACAGCGAACTTCCTCTCCTGAAATGTTGCCGGATTGAGTGCACATCTTCCCATCGGAGTCTCCGGAACACCGCAGTCCACACCTTTGTAACGGTACATGGCAAAGCATCCGTTATGGCAGGCAATGCATGGTCTGATATCTTCTATTTTTTCCTCTTTTATCTTTGTCAGATATTCTCCATCACAAAGGAACTGTCTTGCAACTCCAACAAAATCAATCGCACCGCTCTCAATTGCCGCAGCCGCTGTATCAGGATCTTCCATACGACCTGCACATGCCACTGGAATCTTTACATAATTCTTGATAAATTCCGCATCCGGAAGATTACATGCCAACGGCATATATACCGGTGGATGTGCCCAGAACCATGAATCGTAAGTTCCGTTATCTGCATTTAACAGGTCTGCCCCTGCTCTCTCCAGAATCTGAGCCGCTTGGATACTCTCTTCTCTGCAACGTCCGAATTCTTCATACTCTTCTCCTGGAACTGCTGCCTGATTGAACCCACGCATCTTGCTTTCCACACTGTAGCGGACGCTGACCGGATATTCCTCTCCACAGTATGCTTTGATGGATTTGATGATATCTGTAACAAAACGCATTCTGTTTTCCAGACTTCCGCCGAATTCATCTGTTCTGTGGTTTGTACAGTTCATTGTAAACTGGTCCAGCAGATATCCCTCATGAATGGCATGGATTTCAATTCCGTCTATTCCTGCATTCTTACATAACAGTGCAACCTTTCCATATGCATCAATTACTTCGTAGATATGCTGTGTTGTCATCTCTGTTGTTTTCATCTCCGGATCCCATACATCCGGCAGTCCTGCTGACGGTGCCTCCAAAATCCGATCCAAATCAAAACCGTTCTGTTTTGCCATCTCACGCATTTCCGGATTCCGGCTTAGCGTCTGTATTCCTTCAGCAGCAGCCGTTGACCTGCCTGTTCCTGCACCTACCTGCAGAAACATTTTCGTACCGTAATTATGTAATTCTTCCACCAGTTCCTTCAGCGGACCATTGAAAATGTCTTCTCTCTCATAAAGCCATTGTCCCGTCATAACACTCTGGATAAAAGTACATCCCGGAATAATCAGCGCAACATCGTTCTTTGCACGTTCAATCATGTAATCACGACAGTGCTCATTAAACTCAAAACCCTGCTGTGTCTCGATAACATTGGCGCCTTCCATGGCACAGAGAATGTATCTGTTTTTTAAGGTAACGTTTCCGATATTCATCGGAGTAAATAGAATTTTGTGGTTTTCTTTCATTGGAAACCTCCTGTTTTTAAATGATAATTACTTCGTTGTTGTTAATTTATCCTATATTGGCTGTGCATTATTGCATATTTGTTACCTGTTAATGAACTATTTTACATATAGCCTTTTTTCGATATGGTAACACTCCAACTTTTATATAATTTTCATTTCCAAACTGCAATTTGCTTTATCTGATTCCGCTTCTATTTTCAATATTTCCGATGTAGAATCAACACGCACAACCGCCTGTGATCTTCCATACCATGTAGTATATTCTCCACTCAGAAAGTTTTCCTCGCTTCTCGGATTCGCACTGCCAAATCCCAACAATTCCCCTCCTGAAACAATTACTTTTATTTTTTCATCTGCGTTGCTCTCCACAATTCCATTCTCATCATATGCAACTGCCTCTAACTTACCGGCTGCATATTCCACTTCAAAGGAAGCACAGAATTCCACTGGTTCTTTACGTCCAACCGAATTATCATTTAACAAGAGTTCTACCTCTTTTGCAGTACTGTAGACTTCTACTTGTGCTGTTCTGCCTTCGCATCCTCTCCATGACCAGGATGGAATCGAATTTGTTCCTCTCCATGCTGTTCGCAATGTTTGCTCCGCATCCATATTCACTGGTCTGACTGCAATTTCAGGCTGATCAGACACATCCCATGCAGCTCTTGCAAGCATAACTTCGCCACCCGGATTTCCAAGCAGATCAATTGCACCTGCACCTCCCAGAAGCCATGGATATGGTTTATTGAAATTTGCTGTATCCGGTTCATCAGACCATGCCCCCAGTCCGACTTCTCCAATGTAGTCCCACGCTGTCCACATAAAGTCACCAATTAAGTATGGGTATTTCTTCACCAATTTCCAATTTTTCGCAATATCCTGAGGAAATGTTTCACTTCCGAATATCACTCTGTTTGGATGTTTTTCTCCGTCCATTGCATATCGTCCGGATGCATAATTGTATCCAGCAATATCCAGACAGTCTAAAGCCGGAGAAATCGCCTCATCCGCCTCGTCAGAATCAGCCGAATGGTTCATACCAGTTCCACAATTTTTTTCTCTAATCCTGCTCCCTTTTCTTCTACTGGTTCACTCACTTCATTCCCGATTGAATACATAATTACAGAAGGATGATTGTAATCTTTCTCTATCATTTGCTGCAAATCATTCTTGTAATTTTCATCGAAACGTTCCGCATAATCATATTTGCTTTTATGGCGATACCACATATCCCATGCTTCATCCATCATATACATGCCAAGCGCATCACATGCATCCAACATTGCCTTCGAACATGGATTGTGTGAAGAACGAATTGCATTGAACCCTTGCTCTTTCATAATCCTTACCTTACGCCACTCTGCTTCTTCAAATGCACAGGCTCCAAGGATACCATTATCATGGTGAATACACCCGCCTCGCAGAAGTGTCTCTTGGTTATTTACAAAGAATCCCTTTTGTGACCATTTTAGTTCTCTGATTCCAAACTTTACTTCTTCTGTATCTTTTATAATTTCCTGTTCTGTCAATTCTACTTTACATGTATACAAATCTGGATGCTCTGTATCCCATAATTTAGCATCCGGGATGTGAATACAAATACAATCTGTGGAAACGGTACTTGTTGTCGCGATTTCATTTTCATCACAATCGAAAATCTTAACGCGAGGATTTCCCCCTGTATGTTCAACTTTTACTTCAATTACTGCCGGATCAATGGATACCGTCTTTACTTTGATTCCGTTTTGATGAATGTGAAGCTGATTTTTCACATGTAATGTAACCGGACGAAAAATCCCGGCACCACTATACCAAATTCAAGGATTAGCTTTTGATTTTTCCATTCCTCTGGTACAAATAGATCTTTTACATACTCATATATACCACCACCAAAATATGCCCCGGCGGAACCGCTCGGATTATCCGGAAGGCGCTGTTCTCTCAGCATTGCATCATGCGGAATATCAACCGATTCCCAGATTTGTGTATTACACCTTCTGAATTTCCGAACATAATCCTACATACTTCATAATTTAAGTACGTTGCCGGATGCTTTATTCCAGAAGCAGGTCGGACTTACAACAAAACAATTCTCTTATCGCATTACCATCTATATTAGTAACGCGTCTATAACTACAGTAACTTTTGTGCAATACAATCTGTAATTTATCCTTTACCATAAGAGTAGTAAAGGGAGGTAAATAATATGCATACTCAGAAAATTGTATTAAATCAAGAAAGAAATGTAACTTTGACCATTTATTTACAGGAAATCGGAGAACAATATTTAAGAATTAGAAAAAGACCTGCGGTGCTTATACTTCCTGGTGGCGGATACCAGTTTTGTGCAGATTCCGAAGGCGAGCCCGTAGCATTGGAATACCTAACTTCTGGCTTTCAGGCATTTGTTCTGCGCTATTCTGTCGGAAAAGATGCTGTCTGGCCAAATCCTCTGAATGACTATGAAACCGCAATGGAATATATCCTTGCTCATGCGGATGAATGGCACATTTTCCCTGAGGAAATCGCAGTTGTAGGTTTTTCTGCCGGTGGACACCTTGCTGCTTGTGCGGCAACTATGGCAAAACATAAGCCGTCTGCCGCCATTTTAGGTTATGCCGCTACAATAAAAAATTTCATTTCTATCTGTGCACCAAATGCACCTGGACCTGTCGATGCAGTAGACCGCAAAACGTGCCCCTGCTTCGTTTTTGCCACACGCAATGATAAAGTAGTCCCTGCTGAAAACACTCTGCAATTTATCAATGCACTATACACAAATGGAATTTCTTTTGAAAGTCATATCTATGGATATGGACCTCACGGCTTTTCAACCGTTAACCCAACAATACAGGATTCGTCTGTTCTATGTAGCCGCGCTCCTCACTGGGTAGCGGACAGTATGGAATGGTTATGGGACATCTGGGGGAATATCGATGCCGAGCCTGACAGAAAACCGAGATGTGCACGAACAGTCGGTGGGAATTACGGGGAATTTCTTTCCATTGAATGTACGACAGACTGTGTTCTAAAAAGTGATTCTGCAAAAGAGCTACTTCGTTCTCTCGGCATGGGGGAACTCCTCTCAAGCATGGAAAACTTGAAAGGCAGTAACATTGTTCTTCGTCAGATTTTGGAATACACACAGCTTTCTGATGAACAAATCATAGAAATTGATACTCTGCTATCTAAAATCTCAAATCCGCAATAATATAATACCGCTTCTCAAAAGAGCTGGTAGCTTGTTATTCAATGCTGACCAGCTCACACTCTCTTACTACACAATTCGTAAAGTATTAATCATACTGATAATGTGCCGAACGTACCGTATTATATTGTGGTTACAGTAGTATTCGGAGTATTTTTCTTCCTTGTTGCTTTCCCTTTTCGTACGGTCTTTTTATTTACCACTTTTCTCTCCGGCTGCGGTTTCTTCTCCGATTTCGGCTTCTTCTCTGACTTAGCTTCTGATTGAACTACTGGTTCTGCTTTGATTTCTACTTCGGATTTGACTATTTTCTCCGGTTCATCATCCATTCCGCTCATTGCCACATAAAGCTTTTTATACTGAACAGCAGATTTTTTCCACGAATAGTCTAATCCCATCGCTTTAATCACCAGTTTTCTCCACAAATCCTTTCTGGTAAAATAAATTCGTTTTGCATAATTCACCGTATCAAGCAACGATTTTGCACAATAATCTGCAAATGAGAATCCCGTTCCTGAACCATCGGCTTCGTTATATGGTATTACACTGTCTTTCAGTCCTCCCGTTGCACGAACTAGCGGAATAGATCCATAGCGGTATGCCATCATCTGCGTTAATCCGCACGGTTCAAATCTGGATGGCACAAGTATCACATCTGCCGCTGCATACAATCGACGTGCACGTGCATCAGAATACATGATATTCGCAGACACCTGACCTTTGTAACGATTTTCGTAATTCCGAAAAGTTTCTTCATACTTCGTGTCTCCGGTTCCAATCAATACAAACTGCGTATGTTCATCCACCATTTTCTCCATAATCCGGTCTACAAGATCCAGCCCTTTTTGATCTGTCAGTCTGGAAATCAAACCAATTACAAATTTACCCCCATCTTTTTTCAGACCAAGTTCTTCCTGTAGTGTAAGTTTGTTTATATGTTTTGCGTTTTCTGCTGTATTGATGTCATATTGTACAGATAAGTTCCGATCCGTCTTTGGATTATAGACCTCATAATCAATGCCATTCAATATTCCACACAGCTTCATGTGATGATAATTGATGACTGGATGCAGATTTTCTCCATATTCTTCTGTTTTGATTTCATCGCAATAGGTCTGACTGACTGTCGTAATTTTATCTGCAAATACAAGACCTGCTTTGAGCATATTCACATCTTTACCATAACCACCCTTTTCTCCATCAAACACATACTCTGGAAAAGCAGTTAGATAGCGCACAGTATTTCTGTTCGCAATCCCCTGAAATTTGAGATTATGTACTGTGAGAATTGTTTTAGCTTTTCTGGATATTTCTGTATCATAAAACAAGGTTCTTAAGAACACCGGGATAAATCCGGTCTGCCAATCATGGCAATGGATAATATCCGGTTCAAAACCTATGACTGGTAATGCTGCCAATACTGCCTTGTCAAAAAAAATATATTTTTCTAAATCTTTTGATATGCTTTCATATGGATTTCCTGATGAAAAATACTCTTCATTATCGATAAAATAATAAATAACCCCGTTCAACACCAATGTAAGTATTCCGACATATTTCTTTTCCGGCATATGTCCCAAATCCATATAAAAATGACTGACATACTTCATTTCCTTTCGATATTCCTCCGGAATGCAGCGATAATTGGGAAGAAACACTCTCACATCACATTGCTCATTCAGCAAAGCTTTCGGAAGTGCACTCATTACATCTCCCAAGCCTCCCGTTTTTACAAATGGATAACATTCTGATCCTGCAAATACAATTTTTTTCATATGATTATTTTCTCCTTTTTCTTTATCAAATTTTGAACCTCTGATTGTTTTTATCCAGCTTCATTTCTTACTTTGATTTTCTTTCTGCCTACGCTTCACTTCAACCAGATAAAATTTCGCGGAATTCTTCTCCACCATGTCAACCACTAACAAGTCTTTTTTTCCGCTTACTTTTGTATAGCAAAGGGGAATATCTCCACCAAAGCATTCCCAATTACTGTCCATTTTCAAAGTTGCTGACTTCACTCCCGGAATATTCATCTCATACTCTTCTAAATCATTTTCTGAAAAATTAAATATGGCAAGTATATTTTCTTTCCCATCACTTCTAATGAATGAATAGACAACTTGTTTCTGACTTTTGCAATCTATCCACCGAAAACCTTCTCTGTCATAATCTTTTACAGACAATGCCGGATGCTGCAAGTAAAATTTATTCAACTGCATCATAAACTGATGGAAGGAATCATGTTTCGGATATTTCAGAATCTCCCAATCCATCTCTTTCTTTTCATCCCACTCTCTTAACTGACCGATTTCATTTCCCATAAAATTCAGTTTCTTCCCAGGGTGTGCATACATATACATATAAAACGATCTTGCATGTCTAAATTTTTCTTCATAATCACCATTCATTTTCTGCAAAATAGTTGCTTTTCCATGGACTACTTCGTCATGAGATAATGGCATCAAAAATTTTTCGGAATAAAAATACTGCATAGAAAATGTTAACTTATAATAATCTCGACTTCTGTCCTGACTGGATTCTTTGAAATATTCTAATGTATCGTTCATCCAGCCCATATCCCATTTATAGTCAAAACCGAGTCCACCTTCTCCCACTGCTTTTGTAACACCTGGATATGCTGTAGAATCCTCTGCAATCAGCATAATATCCGGCATCCGTTCTTTTAATCCTTCATTCATATTCTGAATAAACCTGATTGCCGAACGATTTTCCCCTCGATCTTTATTTCCTTGCCAGTAAATTATATTACTGATTGCATCCATACGAACGCCATCAAAATGATATTCTTCCAACCAATAATACACGGAAGACTGCAGAAAGCTTTGCACTTCTCCTCTGGAATGTGCAAAATTTTTGCTTCCCCACTCATTATAACCTATGTCCGCATGGGGATATTCATATAACGGCATTCCATCAAATTCTGCCAGACCAAAATCATTAACTGCAAAATGCACAATTGGAAAATCCAAAATAACACCAATCTGATTCTGGTGACAAATATCCACAAACTGCTTCAGCCTATCCGCATCTCCGTAACGGGATGTGGGACTGAAAAATCCGAATGCCTGATACCCCCATGATTCATCACTTGGATATTCACAGATTGGCATCAATTCCACACAATTATACCCATTTTTTTTCATATACTTTACGATTTCGGACACCAGTTCTTCATATTGATACCAACCATTCTCATCCCCTTTATTCTGTTTCCATGAACCCAGATGAAGCTCATAAATATTTAGGGGTTTCTCTTTGTTGTCACACCTTTTCCGCATCCATTTGTAATCCTGAAACTCATATGCAGATATATCCCGAATAATAGAAGCTGTCCCAGGTCTTAACTCCATTCCAAAACCATACGGATCACAGTGATCAATACTGCGGCCTGATTTTTCATAGATTCGAATCTTATATTTCATCCCCGATTTTGCTTCTGGAATATGACATTCATAGAAATTTCCGTCATAAATCTGCTGCATTGGAGTTTCTAGCCAACAATTAAATTCTCCAATCACGCTCACCTTCACTGCATTTGGTGCAAATACACGAAAAACAGTTCCTTTGCATGAGACATGTGCACCAAGATATTTGTAGGCATCAAATATCGTACCGGTATAAAAGCCATACATATCCATCATTAAATTCTCCTCCTTTTTTGCGACTACCGTTGCTTTTTTCTTTTTTTTTATTATAATGAACATATAAAAAGAAACCAATCGTCAATCTGTACTTAAATTTGCATATGCAACTTTTTTCATAAATTGTCGCAGAAAGGGGATCCCAATGGATTTACGAATCAAAAAAACAGAAACAAGTTTGAAAACTATCTAATCGATACTTGTCTGGCAACTATCCCTGATCCCGTTATTCTCTTTACCGAAAACGGATTTTTTCAGCTCAATACCGCCTTTTACTCCAGCAAAGAACTTTTTGACATCATTTTCTCTGGATCAAGAACTGACATCGCCATACACAAGATCCACGAAAAACTTTGTGAAATGATATACCAAAAGCACCCGGAAATAAAAACTGATTTACGCAAAAATGTTTTACTAAGCGCTATGATTTACGGGTGTTTTCATGCTTACTTTGCCCATCTCGGTGATGACTACACAACTGTCATTGAAAGTCTATCGAAGACTTCAGTTCTGTGGGCATCTATCCTGCAGTAATTCAAATCCTTCACTGAAATATTCTCTAGTACATCTTTTCTTAAACAACTACACCATACATGTATAATCCCGTCTTTGACAGTTAAAGAAATAAAAAACTGCTGTGAGCCCAGTGTTTATAGGCTTTACAGCAGTTTGCTTCTAAGTTTTGTTCTATAGTAATGTTTTGGTGACCGATAAATTTTTGAAAAATACAGGTATTCTAAGGATTCTAGGTGATTGTGTAATAATGGCTATCATAGGAGGTTTTTTATTGACATCATCACCGTTTCCACTTACACTATTCGCCCCAGCATAGCTGGGGGATTAGGATTTTCATTTATAACTTAATTCTACTGTTATATTACTTAGATTAGAAAACATCCATACCTTTCCATGCATCTCAAGTAAATTCCTTTCTCCGA